>DFGU01000005.1 GCA_002371785.1 Bacteroidales bacterium UBA3742 | reverse complement strand
AAACCATACTTTATATTTTTGCACATTTTGAGCAAAAACTTAAATATACTTAATATTTTTTCAAAAAGATTTGCGTATATCAAAAAAAAGCAGTACCTTTGCAGCGCAATAAAAATGACGCACTATGGAACTACTACATCGAGAACACTACACGCAACAAATTGCTCAATGGCTGGACAAACAAATCATCATCGTATTAACCGGACAACGTCGGGTTGGAAAAAGTATGTGTCTCCGTCTATTGGCACAAGAAAAGCAAACGGATACTAACTCCAACGTCATCTATATAGACAAAGAAGACAACGCGTTTGATTCTATCACGACATATGAGAATCTCAATGCCTATATCACAGAACACTTTGCACAAGATAAGCATAATTATATTCTGATTGATGAAGTGCAAGATATTATCGGCTTTGAACACGCTGTGCGAAGTTGGATAAAAAAAGACAAGACGGATATTATAATTACCGGTAGCAATGCAAAAATGCTGAGTAGCGAGTTGTCCACCTTGCTCGCTGCACGCTACATTGAAATTCCTATTCACGCGCTTAGTTACACCGAGTTCCTATTCTTTCATCAATTAGCAGATTCTGATGAGGCACTACAAAAATATCTCCTATGGGGAGGACTACCCTACTTGCGACTGATTGGATTAGAGAACACAGATCTTATAAAGGACTATCTACAAAGCGTCTATGATACTATCGTTCTAAAAGACATCATCCAACGCGAACAAATTAGGAACGTCACATCCTTTATCAACCTTAGCCGTTTTGCAAGCGACAACATCGGAAAAATCATGTCGCCAAACTCGATCATGAAATTCCTACGCTCACAAGGAGAACCCCTATCGTCTGTCATTATCCAAAACTACCTCACATACCTCTGCAACGCTTATCTGACATACGAAGTGCCGCGTTATGATATACATGGCAAACAACTTCTTGAGAATAACAACAAGTACTACTTTGAAGACTTGGGGATTCGCAATAAGCTTGTTCGCACCCACCAAACAAACGACATAGAAAAACGTATTGAGAATGCCGTATTCCTCCACCTCTTACGTCTTGGGTACACCATCCGCGTCGGACAACTACGTAATACAGAGATTGATTTTGTAGCAGAGAAGAACGAACAAACTATATACATCCAAGTTGCATACCTGATTGCCGATGAGCAAACAGAGAAAAGAGAGTTCGGTAACTTACAGGCCATTAAAAACAACCATCCTAAAATCGTGGTATCTATGAATCCACTCAATACCATTTCCGATATTGAGGGAATCAAACATATCCATTTACGACAGTTCTTAAGCATGAACGAGCTGTACTAGGCAGCTAACGACCAACGACCAACGACGAATATCCTATTTTTAAGATTTATCATACGTAAAGTAATATAATTATTCGATTTTTAGTATTTTATTTACGATTTATATGCAAAATTTGTAGGTTTCGCGAAAAAGCAGTACTTTTGCCGGCGAAAACAAACAAAACATCGTAAAACTAACACTAAAAATCGGTATGAATATCTTATTTGTCATCGACACACTCTATACGTCGAACAACGGAACAAGTATCTCGGCCCAGCGCTACGCCATGGAGCTGCGCCGCCGCGGACATCGTGTACGCGCCATCTGCGGCGACCGTCCCAAGACGGAGCAGGACCGCCAGATCACGGACGGCGACTTCTGCACCGGCATCTTCCATTTTCCTATCTTCCAGCCTATGTGCGAGAAGCATGACTTCTACTATGCCAACGCCCGGCAGGAGGTGATCGAGGCTGCCTGTCTCTGGGCCGACGTGGTGCATGTATATACGCCGCTCTTCCTGGGCAATGCCGTCATCACGCATTGCCAGAAGATAGGCAAACCCGTGACCACCGCCTTTCATATCCAGCCGGAGAATATCACGTCCAACTTCGGACTGGCTAAGGTGCGCCCGATCAACAACATGATCTATCGCATCTTCCGCCACTTCACCTACAGCCGCATCGGACGCATCCACACCCCCTCGGCCTTCATCGCCAACGAGCTGCGCAAACGGGGCTATCGCGCGCGTATGCACGTTATTTCTAACGGAATACACGATGCCTTCCTGCAAGCCGGTGCGAAGAAGATAGCCGCTCACCAGAAGCAGACCGAGCCGCTCGATCCGCAGCGCCCGATACGCGTGCTCATGATCGGACGTCTGAGCCGCGAGAAGCGTCAGGACGTCATCATCCGCGCTATGCAATATAGCCGCTACGCCGACCGCATCCAACTCGTCTTTGCGGGACGCGGACCCGAGCGCGAGCGCTACGAGCGCATGAGTCGCGGACTGCGCCACAAGCCCGAGTTCGTCTATCTGGACCGCGAGGCGCTCATCCGCGAACTGCTGCGCACCGACCTCTATATCCACGCCTCGGACATGGAGATAGAGGCGATCAGTTGTATCGAGGCCTTTGCTACGGGACTGGTGCCCGTCATTGCCAACTCCAGCAACAGTGCTACGCCCCAGTTTGCGCTCGACCAACGCAGCCTCTTCCGTGCCGGTGACGCGAAGGACCTGGCCGAGCATATCGACTACTGGCTGGACCGTCCGATGGAACGCATGGAGGCGGAGGCACGTTATCAGCAGGCCGCCGAACGCTATACGCTCAGCAATGCCGTCAACCTCTTCGAACGTATGCTACGTGCCGAAATGGCAAAACCCTTTGTTGCAAAGCATGAGACGCATCATACTGCTCCTACTCTGTCTGTGCTTACTGCCCTTAAGCGTCAGGTCGTCCGACTCTACCGCCGTATCGCGTAACATCCGTCACGCGAGGTGGTACAGCCACGGCGAGCAGATCTGGCGACACGTGGATATCTACGTGCCGCGGGGCTACGAAGCGGACACGTTGCCTGTCCTCTACCTCATCCATGGCATCAACGGTCATGAGGGGGCATGGCAGGAACGGGGTAGCGCCGTCGATACGCTCCAGGCTCTCATCGATGCCGGACGCTGCGCACCCATGCTGCTCGTCATGCCCGACTGCAACCTATGGCCCACCGAGGAGCGACCGCTCACGCGTGGCAGACGCTGGAAGTGCGTATGGCGCTACGCGGAGCTGAGCCACGAGCATACGCTCGAGTACGCCGTGAGCGACCTCATGGACATGGTGGACACGGTATACCACACCTCATGGTGCGCCGTGGCGGGACTGAGCGACGGGGCACGTATCTCGGCCAACATAGCGCGCGTACGCCCCGACCGGATACTGACCGTAGGCATGTTCTCGCCCGTGGTATCTCGTCAACAGTTGCCGCCTGACTCGCTCCTGGCGGGTTGTCCCGACATGCCCTGCATCGACTATCACGTCTATGTAGGCCGCACCGACATGTTCCGACCCAACGGACAACGCTTCCACCGACGCATGGAGCGACGCCAACTACCCCACTCCTACACCATCCTGCCCGGACGACACGACTGGCCCGTCTGGCGCGTGTGCCTGGCACGATTTTTAGAAGAGACCGCTGCGCTGAAAGACCGTTTCACTAAAAGACCGCTGCGCTAAAAGACCGCCTTCGGCTAAAAGACTGATTCACTATAGCAGCTATACATATTAGGCTTTATTCTTTTAGTGAGCGTAGCGAATGGTCTTTATTCTTTTAGGCTCTAAAGAGCCGGTCTACAAAAAAAAACGTTCATTCAGGCGTTTTTTTTTGTATATATCGATTTTTTTTAGTAATTTTGCAGGCAAAATTGATAAACTAAAAAAAGAGATACTATTATGAGAACAAAAATGGTGGCAGGTAACTGGAAAATGAACAAGAACCTGCAGGAAGGTGTAGCGCTGGCTACCGAACTGAAAGAAGCTGTTAAGAATCCCAACTGCGCCGTAGTGATCGGTACGCCGTTTATCCATCTGGCAACCGTAGCAGAACTGCTCAAGGGTTCGCCCATCAAGGTGGCTGCTGAGAACTGCGCAGATCACGAGAAGGGTGCTTACACCGGTGAGGTGAGTGCCGAGATGGTAAAATCCACGGGTGCAGAGTACGTTATCCTGGGTCACTCGGAGCGTCGTCAGTACTACGCTGAATCGTATGAAATGCTGGCTGAGAAAGTGCGTTTGGCATTGGCTAACGGTCTGAAGGTGATCTTCTGCATCGGTGAGGTGAAAGAGGAGCGCGAGGCCGGCAAGCAGAACGAGGTAGTAAAAGCGCAACTCGAGGGTTCGGTATTCGGTCTGAGCGCCGAGGAGTGGAAGCAGATCACGCTGGCTTACGAACCGGTATGGGCTATCGGTACGGGTCTGACCGCTACGCCGGAGCAGGCACAAGAGATCCACGCCTACATCCGCAGCTTGGTAGCCGAGAAATACGGCCAAGCCGCTGCTGACGACACCACCATCCTCTATGGCGGTAGCTGCAACGACAAGAACGCTGCTGAACTCTTCGCATGCCCCGATATCGACGGTGGTCTGATTGGTGGTGCTGCCCTGGTAGCTGAGAAGTTCCTGGCAATTATCGCTGCGCGATAACAGACCGCTTCGCTAAAAGAATAAAGACCGTTTCACTAAAAGACAAAAGACTTAAATGGCTTTAGTAAAGACCATCAATAGAAACGGAGAGATACTCACCCCACGCATTGCCGAAGGCGTCTCCCTGATGGAGAACGCCACGGTAGTGGGGGATGTGACGATCGGCGAAGGCAGTTCGATATGGTTCAACGCCGTGCTACGTGGTGACGTCAACACCATCACCATCGGTCGTCATTGCAATATCCAGGACGGTGCGGTGCTGCATACGTTGTACCAGAAATCGACCATCCGCTTGGGCGACTACGTGTCAGTAGGGCATAACGTGACGATCCACGGTGCCGACGTAGACGACTACGCGCTGATAGGCATGGGCGCTACGCTGCTGGACGACGCCCACGTAGGCGAAGGCGCCATCGTAGCCGCCAACGCACTCGTGCTCAAGGGCACGCAGATAGGTCCGTACGAGATATGGGGAGGCGTGCCGGCTAGGTTCATCAAGAAAGCCGATCCCGCCCAGACCGAAGAGATCAACAAAAAGATAGCTAACAATTACGCAATGTATTCATCCTGGTATGTTTAAACGCATCCTTTTAAAACTCTCGGGCGAGAGCTTGGCCGGAGAGAGCAAACAGGGTATTGATACCCAACGTCTGGCGGAATACGCCGAGCAGGTGAAACGCATCGCCGAGAAAGGCGTGCAAGTAGGTATCGTGATCGGTGGCGGCAATATCTTCCGCGGCCTGAGTGGTGCACAACGCGGTTTCGATCGCGTCAAGGGCGACCAGATGGGTATGCTCGCTACGGTGATCAATGCATTGGCATTGGCATCGGCATTGGAGGCTATCCATTGCCCGGTACGCGTACTGACATCGATCCGCATGGAGCCTATCGGCGATTTCTACAGTCCCGCTAAGGCACAGCGTCTGCTGGACAAGGGCAACGTCGTGATCCTGGCCGGTGGCACGGGTGCACCCTACTTCACCACCGACACGGGTTCGTCGCTGCGCGCGCTGGAGATCAAGGCTGACGTGATGCTCAAGGGTACACGCGTGGACGGTATCTACACCGCCGACCCTGAGAAAGACCCTACGGCTACCAAGTTCAGCGAGATCACCTACGATGAGATTATCCGTCGTGGCCTGAAAGTGATGGACCAGACCGCTACCGTCATGTGCAAGGAGAACGGCATGCCGATCTATGTCTTCAACATGGATAAACTGGGCAACCTGGAGCGCGTGATCAATGGCGAGCAGATCGGAACGCTGGTAAAACCCTAAAAGGCCATCAGCCGTCAGCTATCAGAAATCAGAATTCTTAAATCTATACAATTATGTTACTCGAACCGAAACAAATCTTGAACGAGGCGGAGGAGTCGATGCAGGCAGCTGTTATGTTCCTGGACGACGCTCTCGCACACATCCGCGCAGGCAAAGCCAGCGCACGCATCCTGGACCCCATTCGCGTGGACTACTACGGTACCCCCTCGCCCCTGGCCAACGTTGCTACTATCAGCACGCCTGATGCACGCACGATACAGATCCAACCCTGGGAGAAGAACATGCTGAGCGTCATTGAGCGCGCCCTGATCAACTCCAACCTGGGTCTGGCGCCCAACAACAACGGCGAGTGCATCCGCCTGATCCTGCCGCCGCTGACCGAGGAACGTCGTCAGCAACTGGCTAAGCAGTGCAAGCAGGAGGCCGAGAACGCCAAGGTGAGCGTACGCAACGCCCGTCGTGAGGCTGTGGAGATCCTCAAGAAGCAAATCAAAGAGGGTATGCCCGAGGATGTAGAGAAAGATAACGAGCAGGAAGTACAGAAACTGCACGACAAATATATCCGTCAGATCGACGATCTCTACGCTAAGAAAGAGAAGGAGATCATGACCGTCTAAATGCGGTCCCGCCTACGTAGCATACTGCTCAGTCTATTGCTGCCGGCATGGTCGGTAGCGATAGCTGTGCCGCTGGACAGCCTGATGAACCTGCCCGTGATCGGTGCGCCGGTCATCAACTATGCCC
>DFGU01000090.1 GCA_002371785.1 Bacteroidales bacterium UBA3742 | reverse complement strand
TCTGCTTGTCGCGGTCGTAGGCCGGGTCGATAATATGACCGTCCCAGAGCACGTTGTCCGCCAGTATCCATCCGCCTACCTTCACCAGCGGATACATCAGGTCCAGATAGGCCGAGTACTGCCGCTTATCCGCATCGATAAACACCAGGTCAAATTCTTCCGACGGCTGACAGCCAATGCCAACGCCAACGCCAATGCTTGTCAGCACCTCCCTCGCATCCCCGATGCGGAGCTCAATATGCTCGCCCAGCGGCGAGAGCGACAGGTTTCTGCGGATCGTCTCCTCCAGTTCGTCGTTATGCTCGATGGTGATCAGCCGACCGTCCTCCACGAGGCCTTCGGCCAGGCAGAGCGCCGAGTAGCCGGTGAAGGTGCCCAACTCCAATATACGTCTGGGACGGATCATCCGGCTCAACATACTCAGTACGCGCCCCTGCACCTGACCCGATAGCATATGTGGATTCAGTACGTGCGTATTCGTGTCACGTGTGATGAACGCCAAGGCCTCATTTTCCGGCGATGACATCTGCTCAATATATTCGTTAAGTGTCATATTTCTACAAAATCGACGGCAAAAGTACAAAAAAACTTGCATATATCCAAAAAAAGTAGTAACTTTGCGGCCAAATTGTAACAAAAACGAATTATCATGGAGAAAATTGACGAGTTGGATCGCCGGATACTGAAGATTATCACCCAGAATGCACGTACTCCGTTCAAGGACGTAGCTGACGCTTGTGGCGTCAGCCGCGCAGCTGTTCACCAGCGTGTGCAGAAGATGTTTGACAATGGTGTCATCGTTGGTTCGGCCTACCAGATCGACCCCAAGCAACTGGGCTACCAGCTCTGCGTCTATATCGGTCTGAGTCTGGAGAAGGGCTCGATGTACAACGAGGTGTGCGAGGAGCTGGAGAAGATCCCCGAAGTGGTCGAGTCGCAGTTCACGCTGGGCACCTATTCCATGCTTATCAAGCTCTACGCCAAGGATGATAAGCATCTGCTCTATCTGCTCAACTCGCGCATCCAATCTATCCGTGGTGTGGCTAACACCGAGACGCTGACCGCCCTCGAGCAGCGTATCAGCCGTACATTGCCTATCGAGACCGAGGTAGAATAAATCACACATCATAAAATCATAAATTTGAAATCATAAATCATAAATCATAAATCATAAATGGAACGCGTCATTAGTGGAATACGTCCTACCGGAAACCTGCACCTGGGTAACTATTTCGGTGCGGTGAAGAGTTTTGTCAAGATGCAAGACGAGTACAACTGTATGTTCTTTATTGCCGATTGGCACTCCCTCACTACGCATCCCAAGCCCGAGAATATCCGTCAGTCGGCTCGTATAATCCTGGCCGAGTACCTGGCATGCGGTATCGATCCTAAGAAGGCGCCGATCTATATCCAGTCGGACGTCAAGCAGGTGCTGGAACTCTATCTCTACTTCAATATGAATGCCTACCTGGGCGAACTGGAGCGCGTGACGAGCTTCAAGGAGAAGGTGCGCAAGCAGCCCGACAACGTCAACGCCGGTCTGCTCACATATCCTACGCTCATGGCTGCCGATATCCTTATGCACAAGGCCGACAAGGTGCCTGTGGGCAAGGACCAGGAGCAGAATATGGAGATGGCGCGCCTCTTTGCACGCCGCTTCAACCGCATCTATGATGTCGAGTACTTCAAGGAGCCTGAGTCCTTCCACTATACCGCCGAGGCGGTCAAGGTGCCCGGCCTGGATGGTAGCGGCAAGATGGGTAAGTCCGAGGGCAACTGTATCTACCTCTGCGACGACGAGGCGACTATCAAGAAGAAAGTCATGCGTGCCGTCACCGATGCCGGACCTACCATGCTCAATCAGGAGAAGCCCGAACCCATCCGCAACCTCTTCACCCTGCTCGAACTCGTGTCGGGTCGGGAGGCCTACGACTACTACAACGATCTGTACAACAATATGCAGATCCGCTATGGTGACCTCAAGAAGCAGTTGGCCCGGGATATCAATGCCTTCTGCGCACCGATACGCGAGAAGATCCTGGCCTATTCAGCCGACGAGCAGTATATGCAGCAGGTAGCGCGCGAGGGTGCCGAACGTGCCCGCGAATCGGCCGAGAAGACCCTGCGTGAGGTACGCGAAATCATTGGTTTTAGAAGTCTGTAAATCGTTCTGTACGGTGAAACTGAAATCGCTCATATTGCTCTTCTTAGCGTCCCTATGCGTGGGATGCTCGTCGGTGTCCACGCTGGCTACCGATGATGTTTACTACTGGCCGGAGGCCCATCATATCTCGACCGGCTCCGCTAGCTCTGCTAGTACATCTGGTACGTCTGCTTCCTCTAGTTCGTCTAGTACCTCTAGCTCTTCTAGCACATCTACCGAGTCTGCTCCCTCCGTCGAGTACCTTAACGTCCAAGATACTGTTGTTACAATTCGTGTGAAGAAATGAGAACCCTACGCTACATATCTGTTCTATCCCTCTGCCTGTCGCTCAGCCTCGCGCTTGTAGCCCAGGACGACCAGCGGCTCAACGAACGCCAGGTGATGGGTACGGCCCGCTACGTAGGTATGTCGGGCGCTATGACGGCCGTGGGTGGTGATCCGTCGGCCGTGAATGACAACCCTGCCGGACTCGGTGTCTATCGCCGTAGTGAGGTGATGCTCACTATGGACTATCAGCGCGATCGTACCCGCCAAGCCGGTCTCGACTCGCTTTCTGAGACAGCCGGTCAGTTTATGGTGCCCCAGGTGTCGTTCGTCATCGCCATCGGTGACCCCGACCTGGATGAGGGTGTTGTCAGCAACAATGTCATGATCTCCTATAGCCGCCTCCGCTCCTATGCGCGCCGCTATCATACTGTCATGGGGCCTGACCGCTCGATGGGTAGCGTGCTCAGCGATGCCGGTATCGACCTCGGTATCGACTATCCCACCTTCCGCAACAATGCCGTCAGCGAGATGCGTTTGCGCGAGTCGGGCTATGCCAACGAGTATAACGTAGACTGGGCGATGAATATCTCCCACCGCCTCTATATCGGTGCCGGACTACGCATGTATTCCTATCGCTTTGCGGCCGATATGGACTATACCGAACTGTTCGCTACCAAGAACGCCGAAGGCAAATACCACGAGCTGGAGAATATCAACAGCCTCGTGCTCAGCGGATTTGGGGTAGGGGGCTCGTTCGGACTGATCTACCGTCCCTGCGGATGGCTCCGCCTCGGTGCCGCTATCCATACGCCTACGCTCAATACGGTCAATGCCAGCTATACCGGCACCATGTGGGCACGAACCGACTCGCTCCGCTATAGCGATGCACCTGCGCTCTCCGAGCGTTGGAAGGACTACCACGCTCCGCTGCATGCCAGCTTTGGTGCGGCTCTCCAGGTGGGCGACTACGGCCTGCTCTCGCTCCAGTATGATCTGAATCATACCAAGTCCCAGCCCATGCTCCATACGCTGCGTGCCGGACTGGAAGTGGTGCCCGTACCGGGACTGTATCTCAATGCCGGCTATGGCTACGAGTCCACCTTCCGCCGTTCTCAGGATGCCGTCTCGTTCGATCCCGACTTCCTGCGTCAGGACATGCATTACCAGCGTCCCCTGTCCACCCAGTATGCCAGTGGCGCCATCGGCTATCGAGGCCATATGTTCCTCGTCCAGTTGGCCTACCAGTATCGCTGGCAGCGACTCCAGATGTATGCCCACGAGGCTGCCTCACCTATCGATATCAATGCCGATACCCATCGTGTCGTACTCACCCTGGGCTGGCACAACTAAATAAATAAAATTGAAATGATAAAATAAATAAATAATTGGGGTCCCCTAAAATTTTAATTTTTGGGGAGAGCGGAAGCCACGAGGACTTTAATGAATCTGTGATTCAGTCTGTGTCCGAGTGTGCTGAACGCGACGCGAGCGTTGTATAGCATTAGGAGACCGGAAAACTCAACACATAATTTATACCGAGTGCAAATGCCTCACCAATGGCGTGCCGGTACTCGCACGCGATGACCCTTCCTCGTGAAGGCGAGCGGCAATGAGGTGGCCGGATTACAAAGGAAAAGGCAGGCCTCAAATCCTTTCTTTAGGAGTTTTCTCGCGTAAAAATGCTATACAACGCTTTTTTTGTGCCTTTTTGCTTGCATATATCAAAAAAAAGTCGTACCTTTGCACGCTAATTTGTGAAATGTATTATTGAAAATAATAAAAAATCGATATTATGGCAAAGAAAAAACTAACTAAACAAGACGAACAACTCGAGTCTGTAAACGAAGCCCTCAGCCGCTCTGAGCGTTGGATTGAGGAGAATCAAAAGATGCTGACCATCGTGGTAACTGCCATCGTTGTGGTCGTATTCGCTGTTATTGCGGTTAACCAGTGGGTCATCAAGCCCAACAAGGTGGCTGCCAGCAACGATAACGCACAGGCCGAGGCTTACTTCGAGCAGGCCGAGCAAGCTGTGCTGCAGGGCGATACCGCCAAGGCTGCCGAGAACTTCCGCAAGGCCTTGGAGGGTGACGATGCCGACTGCGTCGGTTTCCTCGAGGTGGCTGACAACTATTCCAACCAGGAGGCTGAGCTGGCCGCTCTCTATGCCGGTCTCTGCTATGCTGAGCTGGGTCAGAACGAGGAGGCTGCTGAGTACCTCAGCCGTTTCTCCGCTAAGGACATCACCGTGGCTCCTGCAGCTGCCATGCGCCTGGGCGACGTGTACGTAGAGTTGGGTCAGCTGGAAGACGCCGCTAAGGCTTTTGAGAAGGCTGCCGAGAACAAGAATGAGATGATCGCTCCTGTAGCCCTCAGCAAGGCCGCTCGCGTTTACCTCAAGCTCGAGGACAAGGCTTCTGCCCGTCGCGTACTGGAGACCATCAAGACGCAGTACCCCGGTACCCAGGAGGCTAACGAAGCAGACAAGTACTTACCAATGTGCGCAGAGTAATGACGACCGATTTGTCAAAATACGATGTCTCTATTTTGCCTAGCGCTGATGTTCTCGGACGTCAGCGCTATGCAATTATAGTAGCGGATTGGAACTCGGAAATCACCTTCGCCATGGCCCAAGGAGCTGTCGATACGCTTCAGAAACATGGTGTGGCTCAGGACAATATCCTGTTGCAGCATGTGCCCGGTACGGTGGAACTCACCTATGCGGCTGCCCAACTGATCAACGGTCCCGCCCGCTGGGATGCTATCATCGTGATTGGTTGCGTCATCCGGGGTGACACCCCGCATTTCGACTATGTCTGCAGTTCGGTCACCCAGGGCGTCACGGCCCTCAATCTGCGTGGCGAGGTGCCGGTCATCTTCTCCGTACTTACCGTCAACGACCGTCAGCAGGCGCTTGACCGTTGCGGCGGACGCTTGGGCAACAAAGGTATTGAGGGTGCCGTCACCGCCATCCGCATGGCCAACCTCACAGAGGACCGCTAACCCGTAACCCATAACCCATAACCCATAACCGTTATGAAGGTATACAAATTCGGAGGAGCTTCGGTTCGGGATACAGCAGGCATCCGCAACCTGGAGCATATCGTTCGCCTCGAGGGCGCAAGCGACCTCATGGTCGTTATCTCCGCCATGGGCAAGACCACCAACGCCCTGGAGCGCGTCGTGGATCATCTCGTGGCCGGTCATGAGGACGAGGCCATGCAGGAGTGGATCGCTGTCATCGACAGCCACGTAGCTATCATGCGCGAACTCGGTCTGCAGCCCGGCGTCGATGTACGCCTGCAGGGCGAGATACCCTTCGATCCCGCACGTCCCTACGACGAGAACTACGACCAGATCGTCTCCCTCGGCGAGATCATGTCCACCCAGATCATAGCGGTCTATCTGCTTCATCAGGGCCTGTCGGTCGAGTGGTGGAATATGCCGCGTCTGCTGCGTACCAACGACTGCTGGCGCGAGGCCGTAGTGGATACCCTGACCTCGGCCGCTACTATCCGTGCCGGTTGGGAGCGCAAGGATCGCCCCTCCGTCGTAGTCACCCAGGGCTTCATCGGCGGCACCGCCGACGGCCGACGCACCACGCTCGGTCGCGAGGGATCCGACTATACCGCCGCCCTCTTGGGCAACTTCCTCGATGCCGAGTCGGTCACTATCTGGAAGGACGTGCCCGGCATTCTCAACGCCGATCCGCGACTGGTAGAGGACACCGTCCTCATCCCCGAACTGCGTTACCACGATGCCGTCGAGCTCTCCTATTCCGGTGCGCAGATCATCCATCCTAAGACCATCCGTCCGCTGGAGAACAAGCGCATCCCGCTCTACGTCAAGCCTTTTGGTGACCCTACCGCAGCCGGAAGCCGCATCCATGCCGACGCCGTCGGACCGATCAACGTGCCCGTCTATATATGGCGTAAGAACCAGGTGCTCATCACCGTCCGCCCGCTCGACTTCAGCTTTGTGCTCGAGGAGAGTCTCAACCGCCTCTTCGAGATCGTGCATCGTCATCGCCTCAAGGTGTCGCTCATCCAGGCGTCGGCCGTCACGATCTCCGTCTCGGTCGATCATACCCGCTATGTGGACGAGGCACTCGACGAACTCCGTGAGCAGTTCCGCGTCAATTACAACGACGGCCTCTCCCTGCTTACTATCCGTGGCACTACGCCCGAGATACTCCATCGCGAGAGTGCCGGACGTAATATACTGCTTAGCCAGACCACACGTCGTACCGCACGACTGCTAATCCAAGAATAAAACACACGCATTACCATGCATAAGATTCTTCGCTATTGTCAATCTGTCTTGTCCGAGTTCGGACAGGCGCTGCTCACCCGCAAGTTCTGGGTCGAGCTCTTCATGATGACCGTAGGTATGATATTCGGCGCAGCCGCCGTCTATTATTTCCTCATGCCGAGTCACCTCGTCGTAGGTTCTATCTCGGGTCTTAGTATCGTCATCAATACCGCCATAGGTGGCAATGCCGATACGCTCTCCTATATCATCATGGGCATCAATGCCGTGCTGCTCATCATGGCTTTTATCCTGATAGGCAACGAGTTTGGCGCCAAGACGGTCTATACCGCCATGATTCTCGGTCCGCTCACCCAGATGCTCGACCGTATCTATCCTTATACCAATCTTACCCATCATGTCCTCTCGCCTTCGGCTGATAACTACCAGGCTATTCTCTCCGCCCTCCGTTCCGGTGCGGGCTATCGAGACAGCTTTGGCAACGACTATATGCTCTCCCGTGCAGGCGAGGTGCTGGAGCCTATTCGCTCGTCCGTCATGGCGAGCGGCCTGCAACAGGGCGATGTATGGTTCGACCTGCTCTGCTTCGTGCTGCTCCTCTCGGCTTGTCAGGCATTTATGTTCCGCATCAATGCCTCCACCGGAGGACTCGATATCCTGGCTAAGATCATCAACAAGTACGTCCACTACGATATCGGCAAGTCGGTATCTATCGCCGGTGCTGTCATCTGCTGCTCCGCCTTCCTGATCAACGACTTCCGCATGGTGGTTATCGGTCTTACCGGCACGTGGATCAACGGTCTTGCCGTCGACTATTTCACCGCCTCGCTCAACAAGCGCAAGCGTGTCTGCATCGTCTCCAACGAGTCGGAACGTATCCGCCGTTATATCGTCGAGGACCTGGTGCGTGGCTGTTCGCTCTATGACGTCAAGGGCGGCTATAGCGGCGAACTGCATGTCGAGATCCAGACCCTGCTCACCCAGGACGAGTTCTCGTCGGTCATGGCCTTTATCCGCAACAATCATATCCAGGCCTTCATCACCGCCGGCAACTGCTCCGAGGTCTATGGCCTCTGGTTCCGACATAAGAAGAAGGACGGCAAGACCATCATCGTCAACAACTAAGGTCTAACGACCAACGTCTAACGACTAACGACCAACGACTAACGACAAAATACTAAATATATGAAACCAACACTTTTTGTACTCGCAGCGGGCATGGGAAGCCGCTACGGAGGTCTCAAGCAGATCGACGGTCTCGGACCGAATGGAGAAACCATCATGGACTATAGCGTGTTCGACGCTATGCGTGCCGGATTTGGCAAAGTGGTCTTTGTCATCCGCCACGATTTTGAGGACGATTTCCGCCGCGTGGTAGTGAGCAAGTACGAGGGCAAGGTGCCCTGCGAGATTTGCTTCCAATCGGTGGACAAGTTGCCCGAGGGCTACACGCTCAATCCCGAGCGCACCAAGCCGTGGGGTACCAACCACGCTGTGCTCATGGCACGTGATATCATCCACGAGCCCTTTGCTGTCATCAATGCCGACGATTTCTACGGACGCGAGTCATTCCAGGTGCTGGCCGACTTCCTCCATTCCGTCGAGGGCAAGCAGGGCGAGTACTGCATGGTGGGCTACCGCGTATGCAACACCCTGAGCGAGAACGGCTCTGTTAGCCGCGGTATCTGTTCTACGGATGAGAATGGCTTCCTCACCGGCGTTGTCGAGCGCACCCATATCGAGGAGGTGGGCCAGAAGATCGTCTTCACCGAGGATGGCAAGGACACCGTCATCGATCCTATGTCGCCTGTCTCCATGAATATGTGGGGATTCACGCCCGAGTACTTCCAGTATGTTGACGAGGCTTTCCGTGCCTTCCTCGACGCACATGGTCAGGAGCTCAAGGCCGAGTTCTATATCCCCACTTTGGTCAACGACCTCATCCAGGCCGGTCGCGCCACTTGCCGCGTGCTCGATACACCCTCACGCTGGTTCGGCGTCACCTATCCCGAGGATCGTCCCCAGGTAGTCATGAAGATCAACACCATGATCCAGGAAGGCATCTATCCCGCCAAGTTATTCTAACGACCAGGCTCTGTCCCGTAATGACTAACGACCAACGACTAACGACTAACGACTAACGACCAAATTATGAATAGAATTCTCGTTACCGGTGGAGTAGGCTATATAGGATCGCATACCGTGGTAGAACTCATGCAGCAGGGCTACGACGTTGTGATCGTTGACAACCTCTCCAACTCCAATATCCAGGTCCTGGACGGCATCGAGGCCATCGTAGGCCGCCGTCCCGACTTTGTCAATGTGGACTGCTGCGACTATGTCGCCTTGGACAACGTCTTCCGTACCTATACTGATATCGTCGGCGTCATCCATTTTGCAGCCTCCAAGGCCGTGGGTGAGTCCGTCGAGCGTCCGCTGCTCTACTATCGCAACAATACGCTCTCGCTCATCACGCTCCTCGCGCTCATGCAGGAACATAAGGTCAACCATCTCGTCTTCTCGTCGTCCTGCACCGTCTATGGTCAGCCCGATCCCGAGCACCTGCCCGTCGATGAGACGGCGCCGCGCAAGAAGGCCCTCTCGCCCTATGGCAACACCAAGCGTATCAACGAGGATATCATCTGCGACCAGGCCCATGCCTGCCCATCGCTCCATGCTACTATCCTCCGCTATTTCAATCCTATCGGAGCCCATCCCTCGGCGCTTATCGGCGAACTGCCCAACGGCGTGCCCAACAACCTCCTGCCTTTTGTTACCCAGACCGCTGCAGGCCTGCGTAAGGAGCTGCGCGTCTTTGGCAACGACTACAACACCCCCGATGGCTCCTGCATCCGCGACTATATCTATGTGGTTGATCTTGCTAAGGCTCACGTCAAGGCTATCCAGCGTATGCTGGGCGGCCAGGCCGAGGAGCAAGTCGAAATCTTCAACCTCGGTACCGGACGCGGCCTGAGCGTGCTGGAGATCATCCGCACCTTCGAGCAGGTCACGGGCCGTAAACTCCCTTATACCATCGTAGGTCGTCGCGAGGGCGACATCGAGCAGGTCTGGGCCGATCCGCGCAAGGCCAATACCGTCCTTGGCTGGTCCGCCGACACTCCCATCCCCGAAGTACTGCTCTCCGCCTGGCGCTGGGAAAAACATCTGCGTAATATCGAAGACTAACGACTAACGACCAACGACTAACGACCAACGACCAACGACTAACGACTAACGACCAACGACCATGTTATATCCCTTGAAATTCCGTCCGCGCTTGTTCCATAAGATTTGGGGCGGTCAGCGCATCCGAGGCTGGTATGCCGACGTACCGGCCGACTACGATAACGTAGGCGAGAGTTGGGTCATCTCGGCTGTCGAGAAGTATCCCACCGAGGTCGCTAACGGCCACCTGGCCGGCGATCAACTCTCCGACCTCATTGCCGTCTATTTCGACGAACTCGTAGGCGGACGTGTTTACGAGCGCTTCGGCGAGACTTTCCCCTTGCTGCTTAAGTTCATCGATGC
>DFGU01000006.1:1499-11579 GCA_002371785.1 Bacteroidales bacterium UBA3742 | reverse complement strand
TACGCCCTGCAGCATGACGCCACCCACGTCCTGCTGCTCAATCAGGATGCTTGGATAGAAGCCAACATGGTGGAGAAACTGCTGGCATATGACGACCACAACTCCCTACTCAGCCCTATTCACCTAACGGGCGAAGGTGATGCCATTGATAAAAACTTCCGGCAGAACGCTATCAGACGCTCCGTCGAATACCAACGCTATCTCGCTGATCAAGCCGCCGGCACCTCATCCAAATACGCCACGCGGGAGATCAATGCCGCCTGTTGGTTCATTCCGCGTGAAGTGCTCGAAGAGATTGGAGGATTCAATCCCCTGTTCTTCCATTATGCCGAGGACAACGACTACCTCCAGCGCCTCCATTATCATGGCAAAGGAGTTTACTTCATATCCGGCACCCATTGTTTCCACGACCGGGCACATGTGCCGGCCAAAAAGCCGACGGAGCAATCCATCTATCAGCAACTGATTCTCCGTGCCGTGGACATCAACTATACGCCATTCGTATGCGCATTGCACCGTCTGCGTTATGGTATGGCGGTATGGCATACGGCCTTGGCCGAGCATCGGCTGCATGACATCGTCTTGTATTACCGGGCGAGACATCGTTTCTGCCGGCAGATAAAAGCCGTACGGGAGAATAGACACATTATACAAACCAAAGGAGCACACTGGATCGAATGATTGCCGTACCGTTCATATATTTCACGCTTCTTGCTATCTATCTGGTCCGCAAGAACGGAGGTGTTGATATCAGCGCCTTCCTGGTGATGATATATGCTTTCTCGGCATTGATGTCTATCCTTTTGGACGCCTATAACATCTATGAAATCAACGGCGTATATGAGAAGATCTCTATTTCGCCTCTGGCTACCCTTACCTATTGTGCCTTAATCACATTAGCCGTTCTTCCGTTCCGGAAAATCAACGCAATGAGTCTGCGTCAGATAGACATGCAGAAATACTGGCTGGTAGATCTTTTGTCTTGGGTGTTGATTCTCACATTTTTCGTAACGCTCTACAACACCTTTACCCATTTGGATACCATCATGCAGTCTGATCTGAAGGACGTACGCGACGAGGTATATGAGAATGCCGATCAGGTCAAGCTCACAGGTATCCAATGGTTGTTGGCCTTTCCGGAGACCATCTTCTCGCAGTTCTCTCCGGTTGCTATCCTGCTCTATTTTGCCAATGTGGCCAACAATCGCAAATCTACCCTCTTCAACTGGCTGCTCTTGTTATCATCGTTGACACCCGTCGTCAAAGCAGTCCTCATTGCCGGACGTACACAGCCTATATACTGGTTCTTGTCCTTCATGGCCTTGTATATCTTCTTCCGTCCGCTGATGGATCGCCGTCAACGCCGCAAAGCGCTCATACCATTTGCGGCCTTCGGAGGCGTAGTAGGATTGTTCATTGCAGCAGTCACCATCGCGCGTTTCTCAATAGTAGGTACTGCGAATGATACGGGTGCCTTCGACAGTCTGTTAGCGTATAGCGGACAGTCGTTTGTCAATTTCAATTATTTCTTCACCCAATATTCCGCACGGGCTATTCATCTGGATCGTATCTTCCCGTTGACCAACTATTTCATATGGCATCCGGGATGGAATTTGGAAGACTATCGTGATATCATATGGGCCGATTCGGGCCTCAATATCGGCGTATTCTTCACTTTCCTGGGCGATTTGCTGATCGACTTGGGCCATATTGGAATGATCATCTACGTGCTGCTATTTTACCTGCTCAGCACCTTCATATGCCGCGCTGCCAATCAAGACGGCACCATCCGTCTGAGCCGCCTGTTGGTCATCCTCATCCTATACTTGATACCATTGCAGGGTATCTTCTATTATAGTTATTACAAGATCAACATCGGTTACTTTGTGGTCATCACGCTGATCATGTGTACCATGTTGCGATTTAGTATAAAAACACACTATGAATCCTAAGGTATCCGTCATCATCCCGTGCTACAATCAGGCGAAGTTCCTGCCTCATGCCGTAGCAGCCCTCCAGGCCCAGACGCTTGGAGCCTGGGAGTGTATCGTGGTGGATGACGGTTCTACCGACAATACCGCAGAAGTGGTGACCAACATCGCCCTCTGCGACCCCCGTGTCCGTTTATTGCAAAAGCTGAACGGCGGTAGTGCATCCGCGCGTGATATGGGACTGCAACATGCCCTGGGAGAATTCATCCAGTTCCTCGATGCAGACGACACCATCGATCCCGATAAACTCCAACGCCAGGTAACGCGCATGCAGCAAACCGATGCCACCCTCAGTTACACCGCTTTCTGTTCCGAGAACCCACAAGGCGCACGCACTGCACCGCGTTTTGTACCGCTCAGCCTGCGCAAGATCCTGGTTTATTGGGGGCTGGGAGCATCTACGCCTATTCATAGTTTTCTCTACCGTACCGACTTCCTGCGTCTGCACGATCTCCGTTTCCAAAACGAATGCCGTGAACGAGAAGACTGGCGCTGGCACATCCGTTGCCTTGCTGCCCAACCGCAGGTATGCACCCTGCCGGACTACTGCGGAGCGATCTACTATCAGAACCACGAAGGCAAAACCGGCTCCTATATCCGCATGCAGGAAGGCAATTTCCGCTTCATGGCATCCATGATCCGGGAACTCAAAGGCCTAAGCAAACTGCTTTGGCTCTTCCGCACCTCCGAAGAGCTATGGATATGGATCCTGCGTATGCTCAAATACCGTAGTACCAAGATTGCCAAGACCATCCTTCTGCTGCCTACCCTATGGACCGTAGCGGCCATATTGCTTATGCCTATTTCGTTTTGGTGGATACTCGTCTATTTTATTAAAACCTACATTGCCCGATGAAGAACTACCTGCTCATATGTGTCACCTATCATTCCGATGAAGCACTCCGCCAATTTGTGGAGTCGGTTAACCGTGCCGCAGAACGAGTGAAGGGCGAAATGCAGGTGGATATTGAGATAGCCGATAACGGAGCAGACAACCGTGGCTTCTTAGGTGGCGCATTGCCCATTTACAATGCCAAAGCCAACGCCTACGACTACGTCTCTATCTCCAATGTAGATCTACAATTGGCACCCGATTTCTTTGAGCAATTACTAACCATAGACACCACCCATATCGGCTGGCTTGCGCCGGATATCTACACCGCCAAGATCAACCGTCATGAGAACCCCTGCATGCTTTCTCGCCCGACGAAAAGCAACTTCTTCATCTGGAATATTATCTACAGCTGCACCTGGATTTACCGGCTGTACCATGCGCTGTATGTACTGAAAAGCCGTCAGTCAAGAGAATACCCTGCGTGCGAGATCTATGCCGGTCACGGATCGTTCATGCTTTTTACAAAAGCCTTTGTAGCACAATACCCCGAACTGCATTTTCCGACCTTCATGTACGGCGAAGAGATATGGTTTGCGGAATTGGTACGCGCCGCAGAGCTGAAAACGAGCTACGCACCCACCCTGCGTATTGCCAACACCGGCAATATTAGTACCGGGCTCATTAACCAAAAGCAGAAATCAGCATGGAGCAAAGAGAGTTTACATGCAATAAAAAAGATCTTCTTTTAGATGAGGAATAGCACAATTGACATAGCGAAAGGTGTTGCGATCATACTAATGGTGGCAGGTCATTCCTGCTGTCCGGAAGGACTATATAAATATATATATAGTTTTCATATGCCATTATTCTTTATTCTTAGTGGCTACTTCTTATCCGAAAAATCACTTTCCGAGATACGTTCCTTCGTGCTGAATAAATGGAAAAAATTGGCAATGCCCCTTCTCATCTGCGGCATTATATCCTTATTATTGCACAACTTATTTTTCCATCTGGGTATCTTAAATGAGTTCTATGGTACACGCGCCGGAGACCTGACTCATTTATTTGACTTGAAAGATTATTTATTGCGCCTGGGTTTACTCATTGGATTTTTAGAAGTCTATGATGATCCTTTCTTAGGAGCTTGTTGGTTTATTCAATGCATGTTTTTTGCATATGTAGGCATAGCTCTCATTCATGCAGTTTTCAGGAAACACCCATGGCAAAAGCAATGCTTTATAGGGAGTAGTATATTTATGGGGCTTTCTCTTCTTTTAACTGTTATGCATTGGATTAAGCCTTCTTTAAATACCATTTTTGTCACACGTGTATTAATGGCCGGAGTTTTTATATATATCGGTTTATTCTTACGTAATGCTATCGAATCATGGCAAATGCGATGGTGGCATATATGTTTATTGGCTTTGCCATCATGCATCGCGATATATTGTCCATACGCCATAAGTATGTCTGAAATGATCAATCCTTTTCAATTAATATTGCTACTTATTACCGGATGTAGTGGGACCTTATTCATATACGGAGTGAGCCAATACATCCATTCATTAAAAATATCATTCGGCCTTTTGCAGCAATTAGGAAAATATTCTATTTTCATCCTTTTCCTACACATGTTAATGTTCAAGCCCATTTCGTATTTGTTTATCAAGATTTACGGTTTAAATCCGCTTTGGATAGGATGCCAACCTACTATCTACCAAATTGCTAATTCATGGCATTGGCTTGTATATACAACAGGAAGCATCATTTTATGTACTATTGTTGCATTTATCATCCAAAAAATTCAAAGCTTATGGAAATAATGGTCTCAATTATTTGTCCCATATATAACGAAGAACGGTTTATAGACGCATGTATCCGGTCCGTTCTGGCGCAAGATTTTCCCAAAGAGAATTGGGAGTTATTGCTTGTTGACGGCGGTAGTACGGATAGAACACGTGCATTGATAGAACCCTATCTGGAACGATATGCCAATATCCGCTTGCTTAACAATGATCATCGCACAGCTCCCTATGCCATGAATATTGGTATTCGTGCTGCCAAAGGCGAATATATCTGCCGTATTGATGCCCATTCTACTTTCCCGACGAATTATGTTAGCACTTTATTACGCTACATAAGCGAGTTGCCGGATGCAACGAACGTAGGTGGAGTATGTCAGACATTACCCGCTAACGACAGCCGCAAAGCACAAGCGATTTCGATAGCCTGCAGTCATCCTCTCGGTGTAGGAAACAGTACGTTCCGCACAGCAACAATTGACAAACCGACCGAAGCGGATACAGTGCCTTTCGGTTTCTGGCACCGATCGCTCTTTGACGAGATAGGCTTCTTTGACGAAGAACTGACCAGAAACCAGGATGATGAGTTCAATGCCCGTACCATCCAACATGGAGGACACATATATTTAGTTCCCGGGATCTGTACTACCTATTATGCACGCGATACGATTGCTAAAACAGGACGTATGTTTTATCAATATGGACTTTTCAAGCCGCTGGTAAACAAGAAGATTAATCATCCGGCAACCATCCGGCAGTTCGTACCTTTATTGTTTGTGCTTGGCATTATCATCGGACTTCCGTTAGCTTTTGTACATTCTGTTTTAGGAATCCTGTACATCTGCGGTATAAGCCTTTATCTGCTGGCAGTCATCGGTATCGGGATCAAATACCGCAATCTCTATCTACCGCTTGTATTCGCCACGATCCATTTCTGTTACGGATGGGGGTATCTGTGCGGTATAGGTAAACTACTATTCAAACGACCATTTAATGTAGAAACAAATCGATAATAACAATATGAAAAAGTTTAATATTCCATTTTCGCCGCCCGACATGACGGAAGCAGAGGTTCAGGAAGTACGCGAAGCCATTCTCTCCGGTTGGATCACCACCGGTCCACGCACCAAGCAGTTGGAGCGCGAGATAGCCGAGTATGTTGATGCGCCACGTGCGGTGTGTCTCAACTCCGCAACAGCCTGTCTGGAGATGGCGCTGCGTCTCTTGGGTATCGGCCCGGGCGACGAAGTCATCGTACCCGCATATACCTATACGGCTTCGGCATCCGTCATCGCCCATGTAGGCGCAACAATCGTCTTTATCGACAGCCAACACGATAGCCTGGAGATGGACTATGATGCCGTTGAGGCCGCTATCACGCCTCGCACCAAAGCCATCATCCCCGTGGACTTGGCCGGCATCCCGTGCGACTATGCCCGTATATTCGACATCGTCAAGCGCCATCAACATGCTTTCCAGCCCTCCAACGATCTCCAACAGGCCATTGGCCGTATCGCCGTCTGTGCGGATGCTGCCCATGCCTTCGGTGCTTCGTGGCACAATCATATGGTGGGTTCGATGGCCGATTTCACGTCCTTCTCCTTCCATGCCGTCAAGAACTTCACCACAGCCGAAGGCGGTGCACTCACTTGGCGCATTCCCGGCATCGACGACGAAGCACTCTATCACCAGGTACAACTCTACTCGCTGCACGGCCAGTCCAAAGACGCGCTTGCCAAGACGCAACTCGGCGCATGGGAGTACGATATCGTCGGACCGTGGTACAAATGCAACATGACCGATATCATGGCCGCTTTGGGTCTCGTTCAGATGAAGCGCTACCCTGCCCTGCTGGCTCGTCGCCGCGAGATCATCCGTCGCTACAACGCGGTTTTCCGGCCCCTTGGCGTCGAGGTCTTGAATCATTATACCGACGACTACTGTTCGTCCGGCCACCTCTATCTCACCCGCATCCCCGGTGCTACTTTGGAGGAACGGCAAGCCATCATTGTCCGCATGGCCGAACGTGGCATCGCTACCAATGTCCACTACAAGCCACTACCGATGATGACGGCCTACAAGGCTTTGGGCTTCGACATCCGTAACTTCCCCAATGCCTATGCCCATTTTGTCAACGAGATCACGCTCCCGTTGCATACACGCCTTACGGACGAGGAAATAGATTATATCATCACGCAATACACCGATATCCTGACGCATAGATGATCCGATTTTGCGACATAGTATTCAGCCTGCTCGGACTGCTATTGCTCAGCCCGCTCTTCCTCTTGGTGGCGCTATGGATAGTCATCGACGACCCGGGACCGGTCTTCTACCGCCAGCAGCGTGTCGGAAAGGATGGACGCGACTTCGGTTTGCTCAAATTCCGTTCCATGCGCGTAGGGGCCGACAAGATGAGTCTCATCACCATCGGCGATCGCGACCCGCGCGTCACGCGCGCAGGATACTATATACGTAAGTATAAGCTCGACGAACTGCCGCAACTCGTGAACGTCCTTATCGGAGACATGTCGCTCGTAGGTCCTCGTCCGGAAGTGCGTCGGTATGTCGATCTCTACACCGACGAGCAACGCCAAGTGCTCTCCGTTCGGCCCGGCATCACCGACTACGCCTCTATCGAATATATCGACGAGAACACGCTCCTAGCCCGTTCCGCAGATCCCGACCGGACCTATATCCAGGAAATCATGCCGGCTAAGATAGCGCTCAACATGCGCTACATACGCCATCAGACCCTCGGCGAGTATTTCCGCATCATACTGCTGACCTTTGGAAAACTAATACGATAACTGAAAAACACATACACATATGGAAAAACAATTAGCACTAATCGATTTACACTTGCACCTGGATGGCTCTATGCCGCTCCATACGGCGCGTCGACTGGCCAATATGCAAGGCGTAAGCATACCCGATAGCGATGAGGAGCTCCGCAAACTCATGTCGCTTACCGAGGATTGCAAGGACCTGAACGACTACCTGGCGCGGTTCGACCTGGCATGCTCGTTGCTCCACACCCGCGAGGCGCTGGATATATGCACCTATGATCTGCTTTGCGAACTGCATGAGCAGGGACTCATATATGCCGAGATACGCTTTGCCCCGCAGAAGTCCTGCGAGAAGGGTCTGAGCCAACGACAGGCCGTAGAAGCTGTGCTCCAGGGCATACGTCGCGCCCCCATACCGTGCGGACTTATCGTCTCCATGATGCGAGGCAACGACCCGGCCACCCACGAGGCCAACCTCATCACCATCGACGTAGCCCGTGAGTTCTTGGGACATGGAGTCGTAGCCGTCGATCTGGCCGGAGCGGAGGGACTCTTCCCGACCAGCGATTTCGAGTATGCCTTCGAAAAGGCACGCCACTATCACATCCCCATCATCATCCATGCCGGCGAAGCAGCCGGTGCTGACAGTGTATGGGAGGCTATCCAGGCAGGAGCCGTACGTATCGGTCACGGCGTACGCGGACTGGAGGACAAGCGCGTGATAGACGAACTCGTCGCACGTGACATCACCCTCGAGCTCTGCCCCACCAGCAATATCGACACCGGTATCTATCGCTCTTATGCCGACTACCCGTTGCGCCGACTCCTGGATGCCGGCGTTAAGGTGTGCGTCAATACCGACGATATGACCGTGAGCAATACCGACCTGCAGCAGGAGTGGCACCACCTGATCGAGACCTTCCAGTTGCATGAGTTTGAGATCGGCCATATGCTGCTCAACTCGGTCAATGCAAGTTTTGCGAACGAAGACCTCAAGCAACAATTGCGCGCCAAGGTGCAGAAAAACTACACATCCACCATACTATACTAATCCTTATATAATATATATACAAATATGGCATTTTTCGGACTGTTTAATAGAGAGAAAAAAGAGACCCTCGACAAGGGCCTTGAGAAAACCAAAGAATCCGTTCTGAGTAAGATCAGTCATGCTATCGTCGGCAAATCCACGGTAGATGACGACGTGCTCGACAACCTGGAGGAAGCGCTCATCACTTCCGACGTAGGTGTAGAGACCACGCTGCGCATCATCGAGCGTATCCAGGAACGTGTAAAACGGGATAAATATATCGGTACCGACGAACTGAACGTCATCCTCACCGAGGAGATAGCCGCCTTGCTCCAGGAGAACAATACCACCGAGGTACTCGACTTCTCCGCTCCGCTGCCGGCCAAGCCTTACGTCATCATGGTCGTGGGCGTCAATGGCGTGGGCAAGACTACCACCATCGGCAAACTGGCCTACCAGTACAAGCAAGCCGGCAAACGCGTTTATCTCGGTGCGGCCGATACCTTCCGCGCTGCCGCCGTAGAGCAACTATGCATATGGGGCGAACGCGTAGGCGTACCCGTTGTGAAGCAGCAGCAGGGCTCCGACCCTGCCTCCGTAGCTTTCGACACCCTCCAGTCGGCCAAGGCTAATGATGCCGACGTGGTGCTCATTGATACCGCCGGACGTCTGCACAACAAGATCAACCTCATGAACGAGCTTACCAAGATCAAGAACGTCATGCAGAAAGTGGTACCCGATGCGCCGCATGACGTCATGCTCGTCCTGGACGGCAGTACCGGCCAGAATGCCTTTGAGCAGGCTCGCCAGTTCACGGCAGCTACCCAGGTCAGCTCGCTGGCTATTACCAAACTGGATGGCACGGCCAAAGGCGGCGTCGTGATCGGCATTAGCGACCAGTTTAAGATACCCGTTCGCTATATCGGGCTGGGTGAGCAGATGACCGACCTCCAGTGCTTCAACCGCACGGAGTTTGTCCGCTCGCTGCTCGGAAACGTTACAAAGTGAAAGGTGAAAGGAATATACTAACATTCAAATTATAATATACTATGGACACAAAATTTCGTACAGAGTCCGACCTCTTAGGCGCTCTGCAAGTACCCGCCGAAGCATACTATGGTGTGCAGACGCAACGCGGTATCAACAATTACAAGGTCAGCAACCTCAAGATGTCCGACTTCCCGGAGTACATCATTGCGATGGCCTACATCAAGTTGGCAGCCGTGGAGGCTAACCACGAACTCGGCGTCATCAACGACGAGATCCATGCCGCTATCGCACAAGCATGTCGCGAGATAATCGACGGCAAGATGCACGACCAGTTCCCTACCGACATGGTACAGGGCGGTGCCGGCACTACGGTCAACATGAATGCCAACGAGGTGATTGCCAACCGCGCGCTGGAGATCATGGGTCATGAGCGTGGCGAGTATCAGTACTGCTCCCCTAACGACCATGTCAACTGTGCACAATCCACCAACGATGCCTACCCCTCGGCTTTCCGCTATGCGTTTATCCGCATGAATCGCGGCCTGGTAGAAGCGCTCACGATGCTTATCGACGCGCTGCGCAAGAAGGGCGATGAGTTCAACGACTCGATCAAGATGGGTCGTACCCAGCTGCAGGATGCCGT
>DFGU01000006.1:0-1437 GCA_002371785.1 Bacteroidales bacterium UBA3742 | reverse complement strand
CCGATGACCAGCGGCCAGGAGTTCCACGCCTTTGCCGACAACCTCCAGGAGGAGATCAAGAACCTGGAGCGCAACGTCAACCTGCTCTACGAGATCAATATGGGTGGTACGGCTATCGGTACCGGACTGAATGCTACGGCCGGCTATGCAGAACTATGCACCAAGAAGCTGTGCGAACTGACCGGCGAGCCCTTCCTGCTGGCCGAGGACCTGGTAGAAGCTACGCCCGACACCGGCGCATACGTCAGCTACTCTGCTGCCCTCAAGCGTCTGGCTGTCAAGCTCAGCAAGACTTGCAACGACCTGCGCCTCATGGCCAGCGGTCCGCGTTGCGGTCTGGGCGAGATCAACCTGCCGCCTATGGCGCCGGGTAGCTCCATCATGCCGGGTAAGGTCAATCCCGTCATCCCCGAGGTAACGAACCAGGTTTGCTTCAAGGTCATTGGTAATGATACGGCCGTTTGCTTTGCTGCCGAGGCCGGTCAGCTCCAGCTCAACGTCATGGAGCCGATCATTACCGAGTGTATCTTTGAATCGATCACATGGCTAAGGAATGTGATGCACATCCTGCGTGAGAAATGTATCGAGGGTATCACCGTCAACCGTGAGCACAACGAGCAGACCGTCCGCAACTCGATTGGTATTGTCACGGCGCTGAACCCCTATATAGGCTATAAAGCCTCTACCAAAATTGCCAAAGAAGCTCTGGAAACCGGTAGAGGCGTTTATGATTTGGTATTGGAGCATGGCCTGCTCTCGCAGGAGAAGCTCGACCAGATCCTGGATCCTAAGAATATGCTGGCGGCACACTAATTACGCCATCGCACCATTCACCTGGATCACTTGTCCGGATACGTAACTGCTAAGGTCGCTTGCTAAGAACAACGCGACCTTAGCTACTTCTTCGGGCTCACCGCCACGACGCATCGGTACGAGTTGTACAAACTGCTTGAGCGTATCTTCGCTCAGCGCCTTGGTCATCTCTGTTAGGATAAATCCCGGAGCTATTGCATTGGCGCGGATACCACGAGCACCCAGTTCTTTAGCGACCGACTTCATCAGCGCAACAATACCGGCCTTGGAGGCGGCATAGTTGGCCTGTCCGGCATTGCCATTCAGTCCCACAACGGAGCTGAGCGAGATGATCGAACCGCTGCGCTGACGCATCATCTGGGGCGTCACGGCATGGGTGAAGTTGAAGGCCGACTTCAGGTTGACATTCATCACCAGGTCCCATTGCTCTTCCGTCATACGCATCAGCAGCGTATCGCGCGTGATGCCGGCGTTATTGACCAGTATATCCAGGTGGCCAAACTCCTTGACTACCTGCTCTACTACCTCGTGTGCTGCCTCAAAACTCGAAGCATCGCTGGCAATAGCGCGTACCTGTACGCCCATCTTGGCTATCTCGTCGCGGGTAGCTATAGCGGCTTCGTT
>DFGU01000066.1:1340-21712 GCA_002371785.1 Bacteroidales bacterium UBA3742 | reverse complement strand
ATCGTGGAGGCGAGCAAGGTGATGACGATACGTCAAGGGGACTTGATATACATCCAGGCTGACTGCGAACCGCGACGGGTACAGAAAGAAGAAGTTCTCCGCGTGGAAATAGAAGGCGAAGAGAAACTATACTGCAAGATAAAATGAGAAAACGGATATACATACTACTTTGTCTCTGCCTCGCATGGTGCGGGGTACAGGCCGGTCTGCACACGTATGCGGACCAGTCGGTGCTGAGTCAAGGCAAATGGGTGAAGATCAGCGTGGCCGGTTCGGGTGTATGCCGTATGAGCTTCGACGAACTGCGCGATGCGGGACTGAACCCGTCCGAACTGCGCGTATATGGCTACGGCGGTGCGCAACTGGAAGGCGATTTCCGTAAAAAGAAGACGGACGACCTGCCGCAAGTACCGGTGTATGTAGGAGAGAACTACGTGCTCTTCTGGGTACAGGGTCCGATCAGCTGGTCGTACAACGGTTCGCGTTTTGTGCATACGCGCAATACCTATTCTGATTTGGGGTATTACTTCCTGACTGACAACGTAGGCAGCAAGTTGGCCCCGGAGGCCGCAGAGCCCATGACGGGTGCGACAAGCGACGTCACCAGTTACACCCACCTGCAAGTACATGAGTTGGACTCGCTGAACCTGGTGGATCGTACGGGCCTGAGCGGTGGCGGACGTCAGTTCTACGGCGAGCAGTTCAACGCCGGTGCACAGCGCACCTTTAGTTTCTCGACGCCCAACGCGATAGAGACGGCCAAGAGTGCAGTATATGTGGATGTGGCGGCTAACTCGCAGAACACGTCCCGGTTTACAGCCACGGTGAACAATACGAACAGCCAGTCGGTAACGATCACGACTCCGGCCGACCACTACACCTTTGGCGTGGTGGGCAACATGTCGGTGTCGGCGCTGAGCAACGCCGCCAAGCAGGACGTACGGCTGCAATACAGTTCGTCGGCTTCCGGTGCGCTGGGATGGCTCAACTATATCGAACTGGCTACCCCCTGCTCGCTCAGCATGACGGGAGACTGGATGACGATACGCAGCACCGAGGGTGTAGGTGCGACCACGACCCTGACCTACCGTCTGCAGAATGCCAAGACGGGCATGCAGATATGGGACGTGACGGATCGCGGCGCGATACAACGTATCCCCACGACGCTCAACGGCACCGAACTGACATGGACCGGAAGCAATAGCGATGGCGTTCACGAGTATGTAGCCGTCTGCACTAACGGTTCGAACTACCTGCATGCCAACATCATCGGCGAGGTAGGCAATCAGAACCTGCACCAACTGCGCAATATCGACTACGTCATCATCTGTCCGCAGGGCTACGAGGCCGAGGCACAGCGTCTGGCCCGTGCGCACGAGCAGAAGCAGGCTATCACCTGGGCCGTGGTGACTGACCAACAGGTATATAACGAGTTCTCGTCGGGTACTCCCGATGCGACGGCCTACCGATGGCTGATGAAGATGCTCTATGATCGTGCCAACAGCGGCGATGGTCAGCGTCCGCGATGGCTACTGCTGATGGGTCATGGTACGTTCGACAACCGCAAACTGCTGGCTAACTCGGGTAAGGCCCTGCTGCTGACCTATCAAGCGCTCAACTCCGTGAACGAGGTGAATGCCTATGCCACGGACGACTACTTCGCTTGGCTCGACGACAACGAGGGGGCTGTAGATACCAGCGCCAAGATGGATATCGGCGTCGGACGACTGCCGGTCACGAGCGTAGAGGAAGCCACGAGCGTGGTGGATAAACTGATCGGCTATATGCAGAACACCGAGCATGGCAAGTGGAAGAACCAGTTGGTTTACCTGGCCGATGACGGTGACGGAGGCGACCATACCAAGACGGCTGAAGGTAGCGCCGAGCAAGTGCGCGTGAACAACCCCGACTTTGTGGTGCATAAGATATACCTGGATGCATATCCCCAGGAGATTAACGCCTCGGGTGAGAGTTATCCGCTGGCTAAGAACCGCGTACAGAACCTGCTGAAGCAGGGTGCGTTCTTCTTCGACTACTCGGGTCACGGTGGCTACAACGGCGTGACGAGCGAGTCGGTGCTGAACATGCAGGACATCGACAAGATGAGCAACACGAAGTTGGCTTTCTGGCTCTTCGTGACCTGCAACTTTGCGCAGTATGACGGTGGACGTCGCTGCGCTGCAGAGGCGGCCGTGATGAATCCGAACGGCGGTGCCGTAGGTGTGCTGGCCGCAACGCGTACGGTATATGCCGCTCCGAATACGAGACTAAACGATGCGGTATCAGACGAACTGTTCCGCCACAATGACTCGTTCCACTACGAGGCCACGCTTGGCGAAGCTATTCGCGACGGCAAGAATCGACTGAAAAACGACGAGAACAAGTTGGCCTATGTCCTGCTGGGCGATCCGGCGATCCGACTCAACTACCCCACCGACTACTGGGTGGAGACCACGACGCAGATGGATACGCTGAATGCGCTGAGCGTACAGCAAGTGGAAGGACGTATCATCGACATGGACAGCACGCTGGTAAGCGACTTCAACGGACGCGTAGATATCACGATATACGACAAGATGCAGGTGATTACCACGCGCGACAACGACGACAAGACCGGTGAACCCAAAGAGATACCCTACAACGACTATCCCAACACCATCTTCAGCGGTTCGACCAAGGTGGAGAACGGACAGTTCAACTACACCTTCATGGTGCCGAAGGATATCCGCTACAACATGGGCAACGGACGTATCGTCTATTATGCACACGACGATGAGCACAACGAGGATGCGGTGGGCCATTTCGAGGAGTTCGTCGTAGGCGGTTCGAGTTCGGTAGTGGCTGTGGACACCACAGGTCCGGAGATGACGATCTATCTGAACAGCATCGCCTTCCGGGATGGCGATCCCACCTACCCCACGCCGCGCTTCTTTGCCGACCTGAGCGATCCGAATGGTATCAACACAGCCGGAGCCGGTATCGGACACGACCTGATGCTCATCATCGACGACGATCCGAAGCAGACCTATACGCTTAACGACTATTTCACCTCGGCGCAAGGCAGCTATCAGGCCGGACAGGTCAGCTATATGCTGAGCGCCCTGCCCGACGGTCCGCACAGCTTGAGTTTCCGCGCATGGGACCTGCTGAACAACAGCACGACACGTTCGCTCAACTTCGTGGTAGAGCAAGGACTGGATCCGTCGATCTACAGCGTATGCACCTATCCGAACCCCGTGCAGCAGTCAGGCGTGATGCATATCTCCGTGCTGTATGACCAGCCGGATGAACTCATCACCACCGAACTCTATGTCTATAACATGAGCGGACAACTGGTATGGAGCCACACGCAGAACAACCCGGATCAGGTGCAACTGGATCTGGCTAAACTGAGCATGCAACCGGGAGTGTACCTATATAACATACGAATCAAATCCGCCTCGAGCAAGTATAGCAACTGCTCCGGCAAAATCATAGTAACTAAATAAATTGCCTATGAAGCATTTTTCTTGAGAATTGAAAATAACAAATTGAAAATTAAAAATTATAACAATATTTAAAAACAATGAAAAAACTGATTTTATCTCTCGCAGCCCTCTTGTGCATGAGCACCGCTGTATGGGCTGTTGACGAAACAATGAACCCGCTGATCACCTCTATGCCCTCGCTCTCCATCGCTCCTGATGCACGCGCAGCCGGTATGGGTGACCTGGGTGTAGCGACGCAGTCGGACTACAACAGCCAGTTCTGGAACCCGGCCAAGTACGCCTACAACACCAGCAAGGGTGCTATCAATGCCAGTTACACGCCGTGGCTCCGCAAACTGGTGTCGGACATCGACCTGGCTTACATCGCAGGTTTCTACAACTTCGGTGACATGGCCGGTGGTATCGGTGCGAGCTTCACCTACTTCTCGCTGGGTGACGTGGCGCTGACCAATGCCAACGGTGACAAGATCCAGGACGTACGCCCCAACGAGTGGGCGCTGGACCTGAGCTACTATCGTAAGTTGCACGAGTACGTATCGATGGCCGTGGCTGTTCGCTTTATGTACAGCGACCTGAACAACGGTTCGAACAGTTCGCTCTCCGGTGGTACGGAGATGTACCCCGCATGGACGATGGCTGCTGACGTCTCGCTCTACTATCGTCAGCCGATCGACCTGCCGATGGGTACCAGCCACTTTGCGTTGGGCTTCAGCCTGAAGAACCTGGGTGGTAAGATGACCTACGACAAGGTGACCCAGAACTTCATCCCGGCCAGCATGAATATCGGTGCAAGCTATGAGCTGCCGTTCGATAAGTTCAACTCGTTGACCTTCAACGTAGAGGCTAACAAGCTGCTCGTTCCGAGCCGCAAGTCGCGCTATACTGAAGGCTTCAATCCTAACGACGAGACCACCTGGCAGATGTCGCAGGACGCATACTCTGAGCTGAACTCGGCCAAGGGCTGGTTCCAGTCGTTCAACGACGCTCCGGGTGGTGCTGCCGAGGAGTTCAAAGAGGTTCGCTGGGGTGTAGGTCTGGAATATACCTACAACAAGCAGTTCTTTGCTCGTGCCGGTTATAGCTACGAGAACTTCTATAAGGGCAATCGTAACTACGTAACGCTGGGTGCCGGTTTCCACCTCTCGATCGTCAGCCTCGACTTCGCATACTGCGTAGGTCTGGCTGCATCGAACCCGCTCGACCAGACCATGCGCTTCACGCTGGGCTTCGACCTGGCCGGTATCAAGGATCTGGTGGATAATAAGAAGAAGTAATTAGTCGTTAGTAGTTTGTCGTTAGTCGTTAGAATAATGACCAATGACCAACGACCAACGACCAATGACCAATGACCAATGACCAAAGACCAATGACCAGAATAGGCTTTGGATATGATGTACATCAGTTCGCCCCGGGCCGCAAATTATGGCTCGGGGGAATTGAAGTACCCTCGGAGCAAGGGCTGCTTGGTCACTCCGATGCCGATGTGCTGATCCATGCGCTATGCGATGCCCTGCTGGGTGCGGCCGCCATGCGCGATATAGGCTACCATTTCCCCGATACGAAGGGCAACGAGTACGAGGGTATTGACTCCAAGATCCTACTGCGCCGCGTGATGGAGATGCTACGCCGGGCCGGGTACGAACTGGGCAACTGCGATATCACGGTATGCGCCCAGACGCCCAAACTGAGTCCGTATATCGAACAGATGCGCGCATGCCTAAGCGAAGTGATGGGGGTAGAGATATCCCAAGTATCCATCAAGGCCACTACCACCGAGCACCTCGGATTCGTAGGGCGCAAAGAGGGCATAGCGGCACAAGCTGTTGTACTACTGCAATGAAAAAAATGTTGTTTCCCATATTCCTGCTGCTCATAGCGAGCATGGCTTGGGCAGATCCTGTCAAGCAATTGATGTCCTTTGTCCAGAACCTAGGCGGCTCCCCCGAGATCATGGAGGAGACTGACGACCATGTACGTATCCGCATGGCCGACAGTTGCTATTATGATATCCATATGGCCCAGGACACTATCGTAGTCATCCAGACGGCTTGCGCACCCATCTGCTCCTCGTGCGTGCGCGTATATAATAAGGAGTGGGAAGAGCTCCGCCAACTATGGCCCACCGAGAGCGGCATCTTTCTGGAGGCCGCGTATCGCGACGGACAGGTCTATTGGACCGACAATACCGCGATGTATCTCGATGAAGAAGAGCGGCAAATGCTGAAGCAATAATGGAGCTGCCTATCTATCTCATTGGCTATATGGGTGCCGGTAAGACCACTGCCGGACGTATTCTGGCCGACAAACTCGGCTGGCACTTCGTGGACCTGGACGATGCTTTCTACCAGATACACGGCTATACCACAGCCGATTATATCCGTGAGTTCGGGCTGGAAGAGTTTCGAAAAAAAGAGAAATACGTGGTAGAAGATCTGGCCGAACTGCCCTACGAGCACGTCATCTATGCTACCGGAGGCGGCTATCCCTGCTGGGAAGACAACATGGACTGCCTCCTGGAACTCGGCACCAGTATCTATCTGCGTTGGTCGCCGGAGCATCTGGCTCGTCGGCTCAGCCTGACGGACCTCAGCACACGCCCCGTGCTGCAAGGCCGTACGCAGGAGGAGCTGCTCCGATTCATTGCCCCGCAACTGGCCGAACGCGACCCGATATACAGCCGTGCAAATCACGTACTGGACGTACAGCAATGCGATGAGGAGTCGGACCAGCGCATCGCCGAAGAGATCTATCAATGGATTAAAAACAATCATTAAGTCCCATGACCATCAACCAACTACAAGACGAACTGATCGAGGAATTTAGCGAACTGGAATGGGTAGATCGCTACCAAATGATCATTGACTACGGCAAGGACCTGAAACCCTGCCCGGAGATACGCACCCAGCAAAACCTGATTGACGGGTGTCAGTCGCAGGTGTGGTTCACGGCCGAACTGCGGGATGGCAAGGTCTATTACCGGGCCGACTCGGACGCACTGCTCGTAAAGGGTGTGGTGGGCATGTTGCTGCATGTGCTCAGCGGCCATACACCAAAAGAAATCGTCGATGCAGATCTATACTTCATCGACGATATACAACTGCGTGAGCACCTCTCACCTACCCGCTCCAACGGCGTAGCCGCTATGCTGCAGCAGATGAAGCTCTATGCCTTAGCGTTCAATCGCTAAGCGAAACAGTTTATTCAAATATCTGTTCATCTCTAAACTCCAGCACGCGACCCGGATAACGTTCGGGCCATAGCATGTTGTGGGTCGAGATGATAACGGCTATTCCGGCCTTGCAGATATCTACCAGCAGGGCCATGATGTCGTTGCCGGTCTCCTGATCCAAGTTACCCGTAGGCTCATCGGCCAGGATCATTTCCGGCGAGTTCAGTAGCGCACGCGCGATGACCACACGTTGCTGCTCGCCACCCGACAGTTGATGGGGCTTCTTGTATGCCTTGTCGGCCATGCCTACCTGCTGGAGCACTTCCTGAATATGGTCGTGCATCAGTCGCTTGTCCTTCCAGCCGGTGGCCTTCAGCACAAAGAGCAGGTTGTCTTCTACCGAACGATCCGTCAGTAACTTATAGTCCTGGAACACGATACCCATTCTGCGGCGCAGATAGGGCAACTTACGGCGACTGATATCGCGCATGTCATAGCCCAGTACCGTGGCACTACCCTTCTCTATCGGCAGCGCCCCGTAGAGCGTTTTCAGCCAACTCGACTTACCCGAGCCGATCTTACCAAGCAGATACACCAGTTCGCCGCTATGCACCGTCACGTTGACGTCACGCAGCACCAGTAGTTCCTGCTGGCAGATCTCGACATCTCTATATTCTATCAGTGCAGCCATTAGTCCTCAGCCTCCATTTTCTGCTCAATGTCTGCTAATTGCTTCTTGAGCGCATCAATTTTCTTCTGCATATCGTCCACCAACTTGTTGGCAGTCTTCGACTTAGCCGTGAAGAAGAGGATATTGTTCTCGGCCGTCTTGATCTCCTGCTGCAGACGATCGTGCATACGCTTCAGTCCCTCGGCACCCTGACCGGCAGCGGCTTTCACCGCACGCTCTACGCGATTCTTACGACTCTCCTCGCGCGACTCTTTCTGAGCCTCACGACGTGCGTTGAAGAAGGCGTCGCAGGTCTCGTTGAATTTCTTCCACAGTTCGTCGGAGTACTTACGTGCTACCGGACCAATCTGCTTCCACTCGCGCTGCAGCTCCATCAGCTTGTCGCCAGTCTCGCGCCAGTCCTGACTGTCCTTCAGCGCCTCAGCCTGTTCGATGAGCGCGCGTTTGCGCTTCAGGTTCTGCGTCAGTTCGTCGCGCAAGCCCTTATAGTAGGCTGTCTTAGCCTGGAAGAAAGCATCGCACAGCGCGCGATACTCCTCATAGATGGCTTGGTTCTGCTTCTTGGGTGCAAAACCGATGGTGCGCCACTCGTTCTGCAGGGCCTGCACTTTCTCAGTCAGTTCGTCCCAGATCTTGTTCTGCTTGATATCCGCATACTCCAGCGCCTTCAGCTGGTCGATGATAGCTTGCTTCTTCTCCAGGTTCTCCTGCTCCTTCTGATGCAGTTCGTCGAAATAGGCCTGGTGCTTCTTATTGATAATCGACGAAGCGGCCTTGAAGCGGTTCCAGAGGTCTTCACGCAGTTCACGCGCTACAGGACCTATCTCAGCCCACTCGTCGTGCAACTGTTGCAGCGCACGGCTGGCCTCGATCACCGACTCGTTCTCCTGCAGTTTCTCTGCGGCCTCACACAGCAGGGTCTTCATCTCCAGGTTCTTCTTGAAGTCCAGGTCACGCAATTCGATATTGATCTTCACCAGGTCGTAGAACTGCTCCTGGTACTGCTGATACTGCTTCCACATCTCCTGCACCTTGGGCGCCGGTACCTGGCCGATGGTCTTCCATTCAGCTTGCAACTCGCGCATGCGCTTGAGGTTGTCCATCACGTCGGCACACTCGGCCTCGGCCAACTGCTTCATCTCTTTGAGGATGTCCTGCTTACGCTCCAGATTGGCCTGCATTTCAGCCTCCTGACGAGCAGCTGCCTCTGCGCGCTGCTTCTTATACTGAGCCAACAACTCTCTGAACTCTTGCTCCTGCTCATCCACAGGAGGCTGCCAGGTCTCCATGGATGCTTCATCGCCTTCGGCAGCCTGTAGGGCTTCCTGGCGAAGAGCTTCCAGCTCCTGGTGATACTGACGATAAAACTGATTCTTCAATTGCTCCACCTGCTCCTTCTGGGCAGTGCCGTCTTGCTCGAGCAGAGCCTTAAGCTCGTCGATAAGTTGTTGCTTTTCGTTTGCCATAATTAGTAACGCGTTAAATAAAAATCGTGCAAATTTACAACTTTTTTTTCATATACGCAAGTCCGCACGCGCGAAAATGCAAAAAAACGGCCTTTTTTTGTCTAATTCCGATGAATTTTCCATTTTAATTTTCGATTTTCGATTAAAATGTGTAATTTTGTACCCAAAATCGATATGTTATGAAGAAGTACCTTTTTATTCTCATTGCCTTTTTGAGTTTGAGCATCTGCGCGATGGCAGACGACTGGACGGGTACCGGATGGGCCCTCAACAGCGGCTATGTGGTCACCAACAACCACGTGGTAGAGGATGCCAACAGCATCGTATGTAAGTTTCAACGCGGAGGCCGCCTCTTTGAGTACGACGCCGAGGTGGTAGCTGTGGATAAGGAGCACGACCTGGCCCTCATCCATATCACTTCACAGTCCTTCCCGGGCTTTGGCAAACTGCCCTATGCCGTCAAGACCTCGCTGGCCGACGTAGGCGAGTCGGTATTCGTACTGGGCTACCCGCTCACCGACACCATGGGTGATGAGATCAAGCTCACGACGGGTATCATCTCATCCCACTCCGGCTACCAAGGCGATCAGTCGCTCTATCAGATATCCGCTCCTATCCAGCCGGGTAACAGCGGTGGCCCGATGTTTGACGACCAAGGCAATGTAGTGGGTATCGTGTGCGCCATGCATACGCGTGCCGAGAACGCCAACTATGCCGTCAAGACATCCTACCTGGAGGCTCTCGTACGGCGTACCTTGGGTTCCACGGAGATCCTGCCGACTGACAACGAGTTGCGTTCGCTCAGCTTGCCTGAGAAGGTGAAACGCGTGAAAGATCTGGTGTGCTATATCGAGTGTTCTACCGGCTATTGGCGCAACCCGTTCACGTCCAACACCACGCCTTCACCCCAGACCACTCCCTCGCCTCAGGCCACGCCGCAATCCGGCTCCGGCTTCAGCTCTACCGGTAGCGGATCACGTGCCTACATACGCGAACAGATTACTAATTGGGGCGAATGCCGCAACGTAGCGATCACCAAGACCAACGGTGACCTGGCTATCCACGGACGCAACGGATGGGCCGGATTCGGACTTCCCTCGCTGCTGTCGGAAGCGCTCACCGAACTGAACAAAGACAACAAATACATCACCGACGTTCAGCTCACCGAGAAAGGCAACTGGATCGTACTGTACGGTAACAACGGCTTCCGCTGGTCAGGCATTCCGCAGTCGCTGGAAGACAAGATACGCGACTACAACGCGCGCAACGAGGAAGTCACATCCGTCACCTTCAACGACTCCGGTGACTGGATCGTCATCACCACCGAGCACTACGCATCCTCCGATGCACGAATCACCGCTTGGCTCAAAGAGGGAGCTGCTGAATACGGCATGCTATGGGCTGCATGCGTCACGGAGGACGGTATGGTAGCATGCTACGAGAAGGGCTATAAGTTCTTCGGCGAGATACCGTCTGAGCTGCGTCAGCGGCTCAGCGAGGCCGACTTTGATGTCTATCGCATCAAGATAGCAGGAGATGCCTACTTCTTCGCCGATCAGGAGGGCCACTTCCACTATAAGATGTAGTACCAACCCAACCGAGTATGAAACGATATTTTGTTATTCTTTGCGCACTGCTATCAGCCCTGATAGTCAGTGCGCAATCGCTCTCAGAGCAAGAGTTTCTGGATCGCGTCCGTCAGTCGTACGAACTGCTTCAGCAGCGTCGATATGCCGAAGCAATTGACCAGCTGCAAGACGTCATCCGCCTTACCGAGCAGAACCCCGCATGGCAACGTCGCGCCTATTCCACCTTGGCGCAGTGCTATTCGTTCCAGGCCTTGGATTGCCGAGCCAACAACCGCGCTGAGGAAGCCGTCACCCATTCCACACAGGCCATCGACTATGCCCTGAAGGGACGTAAACTGAATCTCTTCATCGGCGAACATGTCTCCCTGGCCGAAGCCTATCTCATGCTCCGCCAACTGCAGAAGGCCGAGGAGTCCGTCGTGCTGGCCTTCTCATACAATGAGAAATTGCATAGCCCCGACTCGCTCAAGCACCTGGCCGATATAGCTTACACCTATGGCGAGATATGCCAAGCCAAGGAGCAATACGATGCCGCCGTAGAATCGTATGAGGAGGCGTTCTCCCGTTACCACGACCTCAACACGCCCAACGGCTACAAGCGCATGCTGGCCGTAGCACGTGCACTGGCAAACCTCTACCGATTCCAACTGTTCAACGAGGAGAAAGCAGCATTCTGGGATCGGCTATTCGCCGAAGTGGAAGAGGAGTACCGCAACGAAACGGAAAAAACCAACGACCCCATACTCACGCGTATAAGGCGCAAAGCCGCCATCGTCAAGATGGCCGCAGAAGGGCAAAACGAGAAATCGGCCCAGGAAAGCCAGGCATTCATCGCCGAACTGCTGGCCGAGAATCCTGTGGACCATGCCACCGTAGCCGAAATGTACCAGCATCTGGGGACGTGCTATATCTACCTCAAGCGCTACGACGAGTCGGTAGCTGCTTATCAAGAAGCCCTGAAGCATTTGCCTGCATCACCGGCATCCGTCAGAGCCGTACAGTGCAACTACTTCATGGCTATCTCCCAGTTCCACCGTGGCGACTACCCGGCCGCTACTGCGGCGGCACAGCAAGCCGTCAACATGGCGCAAGAGCTCTACGACGACGATAGCTACCGACTGGCAGAGACCTACGAGCTACTGGCAAACATGGAGGCGTTTTCCGAACACGTCGATGCTGCCAAGCAGAACCTGCTTCGCATGCAGCAAGCTGTTGCAAGCAACATCCGACGCACCTTCTCTTATATGACAGCGCAAGAGCGCGAGAGCTATTGGACCAAACTGCAGCAATACGTAAACGACATGCAGCCGTTCCTGCTCCGCATGCGTGAACAGCAGTCGGAATACACCGACGCGCTCTACGATGTCCAGTTGCTCAGCAAGAGCTTGCTCCTGCAATCCGAAGTGGAGATGCAACGCGTCTTAGAGGACGCACCACAACTCCGTCAGCAACTGGAGCAGCTTACCCGACTCAAGCGTCTCATCGCCCAAGAGCAACTACCCCCCGACTCCATCCGCGTGCTCAAACTCCAAGCCGAGATGATCGAGCAGTCGCTGGTGGCCGAGAGCCGACAACTGGGCGACTACCTCCATTTCCTCGACATCAACCACCGCGATATCCACCATGCGCTATCCCCCCGCACGGCCGCTATCGAGTTTGCTACGTTCCGCTACCGCAAAGACTCCCTAATGACGGTCGCCTATGTGATGAAGCCTGAGTGGGAACATGTGCGCCTCGTACCGCTCTTCGACCAGCGCCAATGGGATGCGCTCCCTGCGCGCGACATCTATACCTCTCCCGATGCCTACCAACTGGTCTGGGCACCCGTTCTGGAAGCCGTAGGCACGGTAGATACCATCTATTTCGCACCCTCCGGCAGCCTCTACAACACCGCCATCGAGTACCTACCCGATCAGCAAGACCAGCCCCTATGCGACCGGCTCTCGCTCGTCCGGCTGTCCTCTACGCGTCAGCTCGCCATACGGCAACATCCGGCTGACGGACAACAAGCCGTGCTCTTCGGCGGACTGCGCTACGCCGATAGCTGCCAATGGCGCTATCTGCAGGCATCCGTTGCCGAAGTCAAGACCATCGCTAAGACCCTGCGGCGTCCCAAGTTGTTCACGGGTGATAAAGGAACAGAAGCGGCATTCGCTCAACTCAGCGGCACGCCCTGCAACCTGCTGCATGTGGCTACCCACGGTTTTGCCAACACCGTTCCCCAGGAGCGACAGCAAGACCTGCATGCCCCCTTGCGCTATTGCGGGCTGATCCTGTCCGGTGGTGGAGAGGCTCGAGGCGAGACTGGCCTGCAAGCCGACGGTATCCTCACGGCAGAAGAGCTCTCGCTCATGGACCTGAGCCGGTGTCGCCTGGCCGTGCTCTCTGCATGCCGCACCGCACAGGGTGTCGTCTCTTCGGATGGTGTACTCGGACTGCAACGCGGACTCAAGATGGCCGGAACGCAAACCGTCATCCTGTCCCTCTGGGACGTCAACGACCAGGCTACCCAACTGCTCATGACGGAGTTCTATCGCTATCATATCGCCTCCGGACTACCCGTACGCCAAGCCTTCCAGCGCGCGCAACAAGCCGTCCGTCAGAAATACGAAGAACCCGACTATTGGGCCGCCTTTATTCTGATCGACTAAGCGCCTATTCTCTGAAAAACGACACCAAACACGTGAAATTCTTAAAAAAACGCACAAAAAATTTGCAATTGTGCGTTTTTTTTTGTACCTTTGCAGCCGAAAAAGAGATTTCTGTATGAAACGGGCATTTCTACTCGGCTGTTTACTGTTGATCTTGCTTGCTCCGCAAGCGGCTGTTCGCCGTGCGCTGGTCATTGGTATCGGAGCCTATCCGGCTTCCGGTGGATGGGCTAAGATCAATGGCGACAAGGATGTGGATGTGGTCGAGAAAATGCTGCTCAAGAACGGCTGGAAATCCAAAGATATTTGCCGTCTCCGTAACGAGCAAGCTACCTACTCCGCTATTTGCAACGAGATGGAGAAGATGATCTCCATTGCCCAGCCGGGTGACTTCATCTATATCCATTTCTCCGGGCATGGTCAGCAGATTACGGATCGCGATGGCGACGAAGAGGATGGCTATGACGAGGCCTGGATACCCTACGATGCCCCCATGCAGTACCGCAAAGGCGTGTACGAAGGACAACATCATATCACCGACGACCGGCTCAACGGCTGGTTGCACCGCATACGCAAGCGCGTGGGGAAACAGGGACAGATCGTGGTGGTAGCCGACGCATGCCATAGCGGCGACGGTACGCGTGGTCAGGACGAGGAGGACGACCAGTGGATCGTGCGCGGCACGTCGGATAACTTTGTTATTCCCGGCCCAAAATCGGCCCAGAAACATACCGACCACCCGATCGAATGGGTCAGCATCAGTGCATGCAAACCCTACCAGTGCAACTACGAGTACCACGGCATGGGGTCGCTCACCTATGCTCTATCCGAGGTGGCCGGCCAGTTGAAGACGCTCACAGGACGGCAGCTGCAGCAGCATATCCGCACCACGGTGAAAAACGTCATTCCGCGCACCCAGACACCCGTCATGGATATGCCGGAACAGCAACGAGAAAACGTTATTTTTTAACGCTATATTAACCCTATTATTAACTTAAACAACAATCAGAGACAATGAAAAAAGTATTATTTGCTGTTGTCGCTCTTAGCGCAATGTTCATCTCCTGCAACAAGTGTGAGAACCAGGAGGAGAAAGATGCTGCTGCAAAAGCAGAGATTCAGGCCAATGCAGATGCTAAGGCACAACCGTCGGAAGGTATCGACGCTATCAGCCTGGCTATGGACATGGCTGCTTACGGCCACAAGACCGAAGATGCCAGCGTACTGATCAAGGCGGCTGACATCCTCGTTTCCACGCCTACTCAGGCTATGCCCGAAGATCGTATCGGTGAGCAGGGTGAGCCCCAAGGCGAGGTAGCCGAGAAGGAAGGCAAGCACTGCTTCTGCCCCAAGCACATCCTGGCCGAGGCGAAGGAACTTGCAGGTGAGGATGCTCAACTGTTGGCTCAGATCGACGCCGTTGAGAAGAAAATGGCTGCTCAGGCCGAGGGTACACGCGGTGCTGAGGGTGGCCCGATTGAGTACGTTGGTCGCGTAAACGCTTACAGCTACAACCTCTACACCATCCCCTTCCGTGGATACGAGCTGGGCGAGGTAGCTATCATTGGTGATGGTGACACCGATCTGGATCTCTATGTTTATGACGGCAATGGCGACCTGGGCGTGTATGACAACAGCTACGGCAGCAACTGCTACGTCAACTTCACTCCGCTGGGAGATCAGACTGTTACCGTTAAGGTGGTTAACCGTGGCAATGTCTATAGCGACTTTATCCTGTTGACCAACTAATTGATCCTTTCGGATTAATCTTATCAAAAAGAGTCGGCCTCATTAGCGGGTCGACTCTTTTAGTATCTTGCGGTATTCAGTCTCTGTGATCTGCTCGGCATCCAGGGCTTGCCGGGCTGTCGGCAGCAGTTCTACCTCCTGCATCAGCCGCTCTTGCCATCGCTGCAATTCCTGGTCGTAGGTGCGCATCAGGCTGTCGTGCTCCACATGGCTTGCATATTCCTCTTCCAGCGAATCGCGCAACGCAACGCTCTCCTCGTCCATCTTGGCCATGCAGTTCTCGGCCGGTTCACGATAGCGATGCATCTGCAGCGCTTGCTGCCAACGGAATCCCTCCTGCTCGGCACGCTGACGTACCTCGCGAACCGTCTTCGGCATCTCCCTGCGCTGCATCATGACGCTATCCGCATGCGTAAGCGTCTTTTCTTCCACTTTAGCCGTGTCTTGCCTGGGCTTGGCCTCCACAGCTTGCACGGCCGACTGATCAAACATCTCGTCCAGTTCCAGCACGGCCGAACTGCGCGTCACGCGTCGGTGCTTCTCCCATAGATAAGCACCACCAATTCCCAGGCCCATCAGCACTACCACACCGACAAGTAGGATAATATAACGTCCGTTTTCTTCCATTTCGGGTGCAAAATTACAAAAAAATTTGCATATATCAAAAAAAAGCTGTAATTTTGTGCGAATTTTTGCGCATACGCGTATGATACGTAAACGTACACACTATATAATATTCTACACCACACTGCTTCTGGCCATCATCAGCGGTGTGATGATTTTCTATACCAATGTCAACTCCGACATGACCAAGTACCTGCCTCAGGATTCCGAGATGAGTCAGGGACTGACCATCCTCAACGACGAGTTTGGCGTCATTCCGAATACTACGGGTGATGTACATGCCATGTTCGAGGACCTGACGGATTCCGAACGGCGCATGATAGCCGACTCGCTGTCCATGATCCGGGAGGTGGACACCGTTCGCTTCCAGCAGAGCACCGACGGCCACTTTACGCTCTACGACATGGACGTATCCAAGTCGGTGGATCAGAAGAAGTTGGGCAAGCAGATCGCCAAACGCTTTGGGCATAATGCCGTGGTAGAGACCAGCCAGGACGGTGCTACGCCGCCGCTATCGGTCATCATCATCGCAGCCGCGCTCATCCTGATCATACTGATTGTCATGGCGCAGTCGTGGGTCGAGTCGTTTATCATACTCTTCACCTCCGGCATTGCCATCTTGCTCAACATGGGCACCAATGCCTTGCTGCCCAGCGTCAGCATCACCACCAACTATATCGGATCGATCCTGCAGATGGTGCTCTCGCTCGACTACTGCATCGTGCTGCTCAATCGCTATCGTCAGGAGCAACGTGACGAGACATCCAAACGCGATGCCGTTCTGGCGGCCAACAAGTCGATCCACCGCGCCTTCCGGCCTATCATGAGTAGCGCACTCACCACCATCATCGGACTGCTCATGCTCTGCTTCATGCGGTTGCGTATCGGAATGGATATGGGCATTGTGCTTGCGAAGGGTGTTGTTTGTAGCTTGATATGTACATTCACGGTGCTTCCGTCCATGATGATGCTCATGCGCAATAGCATCAACTCCACCGTCAAGCGTGCTCCCGTGCTACCGACAGACCGGCTCGGACGGTTTGCTACCAGCCATAAGATACCGATGGCATTCTTTGCTGTCTGTCTGTTTGCGTTTGCGTATTACTTTGCCGGCAAGACGGAGATATTCTTCTGCACCAACGGTGAGTCGGAGATAGAGAAAGTTTTCCCGCAACCGAACCCCGTCATCATCCTGTACGAGAACGAGGATCAGGAGCATATCATCCCGCTGGCCGAGAAGTTGCAACACGTGGATGGCGTGCAGGCCATCATCAGCTATCCTACCCTGCTCCAGCAGCACTATCGCGCGGATGAGATGGTAGGTTATATCCAATCTATGACGACGCAGTACCGCGAGATGATGCCGGATACCCTACCGCTCGACATGCTCACGCCGCGACTGATGCAGACGCTCTACTACATGCATAGCCATCGCGACACGGCTGTCACGATGACCTTCCCGGAGATGATCAACTTCATCGAGACGCAGTGTCTGGACGACCCGCTGACGCGCGATTTCATCACCGACGATATGCGTCATCAGTTGGCCCTGCTCCACTCGCTGGAGCGTATCACTCCCGATTCGCAGAACAAAGAGGAGGAGGAAGAAGAACGTGTCGTGGTCGTCAAGAAACCCAAGAAGAAATACCACTCGGCTAAGGAGGTACATCCCGTACAAACCGACACAGCTGCCCATACCACAACCCACTCCGAGTATATCCGGCTGACGGACTTCTTGCCTAAGCTCTATCAGACAGCCCCGTCCGAACTGACGGCCGAACTGAGCCGACTGAGCAACCGTCAGCAACTCAATCGTCAGATGACCAAGCGCGAACTGAGCGACTTTGTGGGATCGAGCATGGCGCAAACCAAGATGGTATTCAAGTTTGCCAAGGGTAAGCACGAGACCATGTCGCCGCTGCAGTACGTCCATACCCTTACCGACGACCTGCTCCAGCGCCGCATGCTGCGCGCTATGGTCAGCAACGAACAAATCGAGGCACTCAACCTACGCGTGCAACTCATGGACCTGTGCAACCAGGACGTAGCCATGTCGCCGCGCGAACTGAGCGACCTATTGGCCGAGTTTGGCATCACGGGTCTCAATGCCGATGCACTATATGCTATCGCTTATCCGGAAACGCAGCAAGCTACCCCGGCTCCCGACTTAGCCCTGGCCGACAGTCTGGCAACCGACAGCATGCATATCGACAGCCTCCCGAAAGTAGAGGTGGCCAAGCCGAAAGTGAAAGCAAAGCCGAAAGTGAAAGTCAAGGTCAACACCCGTCCGGTCATCGCTAAGAAGCCGCGCCGCAAAACGGCCGCTGAGCAGCAGCAAGACCGGCAGACCGAACGTATTCTGGACCTGCTGGAGTCTAAGCAGTCGTTCCGTGCCGACGAGATGGCCGAGCAGTTCGCCTACCTGGGTCAGCAGATCCCGGCCGAGCAAGTCAGTCTGCTCTACACCTTCTACGGTAGTATGAACGACTCGACGGCTGCCGACATCCTGCTCACCCCCGAGGTGCTCATCAACTATCTGTGCGACACCCTGGCCAACGACTCGCGTCTGCAGCTCTTCATCTCCGATGAGCAACGACGCGACATCAGCAGCATCAAGCCGCAACTGCTTACACGCATGCAGCAACTGCGCGGCAAGCATCATAGCCTCATGGTCATCCTTACCGACCTGCCAGACGAGTCGGCACGCACATATGCTTCGCTGGACGTAATCCACGAGAAGGCATCCAAGCAACTGCCCGGACAGCATTATATGATCGGCGAATCCGCCATGTACCGCGAGATGAAAGCCGGATTTGGCGCCGAGATGACGCGTATCAGTCTGCTCACCATCATCGCCATCTTCCTGATTGTAGCGTTCTCCTTCCGCTCTATCATCGTGCCGACCATCCTGGTAGTCACCGTCATGACGGCCGTATATGTCAATGTTATCTTTGCCGGTCTGCTGCGTGGCGAGATGCTCTATCTGGCCTACCTGATCGTGCAGTCCATCCTCATGGGTGCTACCATCGACTACGGCATCCTCTTTGCTAACTACTACAAGGAGTTCCGTCGCACCATGCTGCCCTACGAGGCCGTCAAAGCTGCTTACCAGGGTTCGATACGTACCATCACCACCTCCGGTCTGATCATGATCGTGGCTCCCGGTGCTATGGCCCTGCTTGTGGATGATATCACCATCTCGGCTATCGTAGGCTGCCTGGCTATCGGAGCCGCTATGGCGGTGCTGCTCATCCTCATCGTACTGCCGGGTGTGCTGGTGGCATTCGACAAACTCGTCGTACGCCGTGGACAAAGAAAAGAGCCGGATCCCACAGATCCGACTCCTAACCACTAACCTATAACCCGTAACCTGTAACCCGTAACCTATAACCCGTAACCCGTAACCGTTACTCTTCCTTATCCAGCGCCCAACGGAAGCCTACGTACACTTTCCATCCGGTGATGGGTCCCCATGCCATCGAGGCATCAAATCCGGGACTGTACGGTGAATCTGCGCCCACTACCGGATTCTCCTGACGGAAATTGGTCATATTCTCCGCACCTACATACAGGCTGCACGTACGCCAATATTTCGTGATCTGTGCCATCAGTTGCGGATACCATTTATAGTAAAGCGTACCGTTCTGCTCGTAATACTGGTTCGAACCCAGCGTCTTTAGGAAATACGTATTAAACCCGTCCGGCATACGGCCTCCACCGTTAAACTGGGCCGTCAGGTCAAACTGCCATTTCTTCAGCGGCGTCTGATAGCTGGTGGTGATCACGCCCTTAAACTGATTGCTCAGCGGCTTGAGTCGCAGCCGTGCTACCCCATCCTGGCCTATCGTCGTCTGACGCACATCCGTCCAGCGGAATGCGGCCGTCCAGGTCCATCCGCGCAGCACCTCTATCGAAGCCTCTATCTGCGCATTATGTGCACGACTCTGTGCGCCCGGCAGGTCACGTTGGTTATAGATATATGCCCTATTCGTATTCTGGTCCAGGTCCACGATCACGCTGTTCAGGAACTGCGTATAGTAGTACTCGGCCGAGATTTGCAACTCACGCTTGCCCATCGGGATATAGAATGTCGTTGATATACCGGTATTCACGGCTTGCTCCTGGGCTGCCTGACCGGTCCAGACGATCTGCCGTGCTGTCGGCATCAGGTACGCATTGTCGGCTATTACGTTCGGCGAACGGTAACCCATACCGGCCGAAGCACGTATCGTCCACCATTTCCACGGACTATATCGTATGTTCACGCGCGGGGTCACAAACACACCGTACTTCGTGCTGTAGTCCGCACGCACACCTGCCACCAACGATAGCATGTCGTCATACTTCAGCGAGTACTCGGCAAACACACCCGGTGTCACTTCCCACCGGTCCAATCCCAGCAAGGTATCTGTCAGTACCGTCTCGTCGTATTTATCGAAGTTCACGCTCAGTCCGGCACTCACGCGATGATCGTTATCCACCTCACCCTTGCCTTCGAAATTGCCTTGCCATAGCGCATTCAGATACGCATTCGTCTGCGCAGCCTTCCAGTCGCGCTGGCCGTACAGGTTGCGTTGGTTATGATAACTGGCAGCTGCGATCACTGCCACGCTGCTTCCCGACTCATCGTCATACACGTAGCCGTTCTTCAGGAATCCTTCCACGCGCCATGTATTCAGGTCGATGCGATACGGATTCGTGATCGAGTCATGCATCTGTCCGCCTCTGCGTCTGTCGTACAACCCGCGCACAAAGGCTTGCATCGTATAGTCGCCATGACGGTAAAACCAGCGGTTCACCAGGTTCGCATTCTGCGTCTTGGGCATATCTACGAAGCTGTCCTTGTTATCATCCATCGCCAGGAATCCCTGCTGATAGTGCGCCAACAGTCCTGTATAAAGCGACTCGTGATGGCAGTGTTCACCATGCTCATGATGATGCTCTC
>DFGU01000066.1:0-1228 GCA_002371785.1 Bacteroidales bacterium UBA3742 | reverse complement strand
ATCTGCCATCCACCCGTCAGGTTCGCCTCCGCATGCAGTTCGCTGTTCAGCATCAGGTTGATGGCCAGCGGACTGGTCGTCTGCGGCTTCTGAAACTCTACGTTGATCTGACCGGTCGTAGCCTCATAGCCGTTGATCACGGACGAGGTACCCTTGCTCACCTGGATCGACTGCATCCACGGGCCCGGGATATACTCCATGCCGTAGCTCTGGGCCAGACCACGCACACCCGGTGTGTTCTCTTGCAGCAGTTGTACGTACGTGCCACTCAGTCCCAGCAGCTTGATCTGCTTGGCTCCCGTAGCCGCATCCGCATACGCCACATCCACCGATGCATTCGTCTCAAACGCCTCGCTCAGGTTGCAGCACGCAGCCTTGCATAGCTCATCCGCGCCTATCGTCTCCACGTCAAAAGCGGCTACCCTACTCTTGATCACGCTGGCCTTGCGTTCGGTGATGGTGACTTCGTCCAGGATCAGGTCGCTCACCAGCACAATCGTCACGTCCGTCTGGCCCTTCACGCGCGTCGTATCTGTCCTGTAACCGATAAACGAACTGATCAGGTCGTCCGTCGTATGCACCTCCGGCAGTACGAAGCTACCATCCACATTCGTCGTCACGCCCACTGTCGTGCCGCGCCAATATACATTCGCACCCGGCAGCGGTTCACCCTTATCGTCCAGTACAACGCCCTTAATATCAACCGCATACACAGAAAAAGCGGCACTTATCATCAGCAAATTCAGTAATAGTCTTTTCATCTTTCTACTAAAATTTGCTGCAAAAGTACTGCTTTTTTCCTGCAACTCAGTTGCAAAGTGCCCTTCCGGGGCTATTTTTCCGAACTTTTGCTTACTGCTTCACCACCCGATCCACGGCACGCAGTATCGGCTCGATCGACGGCTCCGACCCTACGGCCTGAATCAGCCACTCTTGCGGCGTCAGCCGTCCCAAGCGATAGATACGCATATATTCCTGCGCAAAGTCTTTCTGCTCCTTGTACTGTGCCAGGTGCTCCTCCAGTTGGTATTGTACGATATGCCCCAGCGGATAGTTCGGCAGGTACATCGGCGCATTCACCATGTGGCTATATACGGCCAGCAGCACGCAGTCCCGTTCGCCCAGCACCGGCTCGTAATACTCATTCCATACCTCCTGCGCAATACGCACCGTTGCCTCACACAGTTCCTTCGGCGTAGCCTCCGGATGCGCATAGATCCATTGCCAC
>DFGU01000094.1 GCA_002371785.1 Bacteroidales bacterium UBA3742 | reverse complement strand
CAGGTAAAGGATATAAAGTCACTGACAAGAAGGGAACTAGTATATACTTCCCTGCTAATGGATACGAGAGTAGTTATGGCCATCTTTTCGGGAAAGACAAAAATGCGTTCTACTGGGCTTCCATGCCTAATGATACAACGTCCACCTATGCTTCCGGTTTATGGATGGAGCGCAAAAAGGCCGCAAAAGATAAAGGCATTATTGAGTTCGTTGATAATATACTCCTCTACGATAGTAAGAAAAATTACCATCAATCGGTTAGACTTGTTAAATAAAGGAAGGTATCTATCTTCTTGAAGATGCAAAACAGATACCAAATATGAAATTAAATAATTTATGAAAAAGTTATTATCTATCGTTGCCGCAATATTATTTGCCGCAACTACTTTCGCTAAGGAAAGCGAGCTGAATGAAGTTACATTAACTACAATTGGTACAGGAGCTTCAAAAGAACAGGCTGTCAATCAAGCATTGCGAAGTGCTATTGAACAAGCTTTTGGAGCATTCGTTTCAGCTAATACATCTCTTGTCAATGACAAAATAACAAAAGATGAAATTATTTCTATTTCTAGCGGCAATATTCGATCATATAAAGAACTAGGTGTAGTCCAAACGAATAATGGGAGAACTTGGAATGTTTCGCTTCAAGCTGTCGTTTCATTAAAAAAATTAACTACGTTTGCAAAATCTCATGGATCCTCTTGTGAGTTTGCAGGAAATACTTTTGCGCAAAACATGAAATTACGCGAGTTAAATAGAATTAATGAACAAAAAGTCATAGAGAATCTTTTTATCCAACTTGATGTTTTATCTGAGCATATGTTTGACGTTAAACTAAACATAACAGGAGAACCTCATGAAAGCAGAAATAATAGTTATGCTATACCCATTAGTGTATCTTTTATGTCCACTGAAATAAGTGAGAACTTTTACGAGGTATTTTATGAGACATTGAAATCTATAGAATTATCAGATAGCGAACGTCAATCATACGATAAAACAAATAGCAAATATTACTCTTTTGAATTAGTATCATTTCTTGGCCCAAGTGGTTGGCATGGGACGGGAAGTGCTCGTTATATGGTAGAAGGTCGAGAAACAGAAAATACATATTCAACATTTTATTTACGTTCACCATTTCCTTGCAATAGATTGGTAGACATATTAAATACACAAGTAAGGAACATGAGTATCTATTCGACGTATCAGAACATTAAACAGAATGTGAAATTTCAAGGACAATATTACAGTTCGAGCTATTATGACGAAAGAACATATTCTGTCATACCTGGAGAGTCTGAAATAAACTTTAGAGCACCTCATGTTGCTGCATTATTTCAAAATAAGGAGAATATTATTAAGATTGCTAACTGGAGAAAGTTTAAATTATTAGGAAAAGATAAAGGGAAAAAGCAAAAAGCAAAAAATAGGAAACCGCAAATTGTAGTATCATTTGTGGGTGAAATAATTGTAGCCAAAGGTGATATTAATAATATAAATGGTTTTGAAGTCCGAATATAGGAAAACAAATCACAAAATAACGAAAATAAATATCGTAAACGTTAAGTGGTAGTTAATTAGAGTATTATGACAGCAAAGGAGCATTTTACTGAAATTTTAAATGGGATGGAAGATATTGTTAATAACCACCCATATCATGCATTTGCTTTGAATGCAATCTTTATAGAAGTGTTAGGAAAATGTCTTACTTCTAAAGACTGGCAACAAGGCGGAGATAGTAAAACAGATTTTACAAATGCATTGAAGGAATATCCCTCATTACAGAAGTATCAAAGTGTCTCCGATTCATATAGTATATTACGCTGTGGTATGGCTCATGCGCTATTGTTAAAACCTGGAGCTGTTTTAGTTCCAGGCGAGAACGATTTATTTAATTGTATAATAGGGTGTAAAGACTTATATCTAGACATCTGCCAAGCATGGGAAGACCTAAAATCGGGCCAAGTTACCTCTCAAAAAGATCTTGATGCTGATGTTATGCCTGTAAATGGAGAGGCTTCCGGCACAACAATATCAACAAATTATAAATTATTAACTATATGAAAAAACTATTCTTATTTTGTGCTATTACCGCGATAGCGATGATAGCATCAGCACAATCGTACAACTCCGACCTCAATGATTTGGGGCAGTACGTACAACGTATGTATATGAACGAGCCTTTTGAGGGGGCGCGTGTTGTGGAGAATGTGGATAACTGCTATCTCATAACCGTAGTAGCAGAAAGGCCGGGTAACGACGATTATGTCACCAACCGCAAAGCCGAAGTCAAAGGTCTGAGTTATGCAAATAAGTACCTGAATGGCGAACTTAGTATGCAAAATACCATTATTCATACGCGAGAAAATTCTCGGGGGTATTCCTATGAGGAGATTGAGGACTTTATCGAATCCCGCTCTATGGGATATGTACAAACAATGCAAGTTCTATCTACTTTCACGCACGGAGGCAAAAAAGTGTTTATTTATTGCAAACAACTTCCCATGCCTGAAAAACCGAAAGGCAAGAAACACCGCAAAGGATAATAATTCCTAGCTTTTTATTTCACAATCCGCTTGCTCAATCCAGCAGGCGGATTTTTTGTTTCATAGTATATGCGGGAATGATAGTGTTTTTGAAAACGAATTTTAGGGGAATGATATAATTTCTGGATATAAAATTTAGGGGTTTGATATATTTTTTTTAAATAAAATTTGCATAATTCGCTTATTTTTACTACCTTTGCGGCAGATTTTAGAGTACACATTGTTATTACAAAGAACTTGCGTGCAGTGGATACCATCAAACGCAAGATAATCGAACTATATATTGAGGATTTCCGAAAGATTGATAAAAACGGAAAGATTGGAAAATTATTCAAAGCTATTCCGTCAATGTTGGCGCGCAGTGTATCGCGTTTTCATCCGACCTCTGTCATCAAGGGCTTGCCGTCTGACAAAATTGAAGATATGCTAATTGCTTTAGAGGAAAGCAAAACGGTCAACTTCTGCTATCAGGTTACTGACCCGCAAGTGGGATTGCCTTTGACCGAAGATAGAAGCCGCTTCAAGTTATATGTTGGAGACACAGGCTTGATGGTTACGCTTGCTTTCTGGGATAAGCGTTTTACGGAAAATGAGTTGTACAGCAAGTTATTAGCAGACAAATTGCCGGCTAATCTTGGCTATGTATATGAGAACCTTGTGGCACAGATGTTGCGAGCTGCTGGAAATGCACTATATTATCATACATGGCCAAAGGATGACAAACACAACTATGAGATTGATTTCTTGCTTTCAAGAGGAACAAAAATATGTCCGATAGAATCTAAATCATCCAGTCATAAGTCTCATGCGTCATTGGATGAGTTCTGCAAGAAATATTCTGCACGTGTAGGAAATCGTTATTTGCTTTATACCAAAGACTTGCGGAAAGATGGAGAGGTGCTGATGGTTCCGGTTTATATGACAGGATTATTGTAGATTCTTCTTTGCTCCGTGCGCGAGTCGTCAGTCTCGCGTTTCTCTTTCTTCCTTTCCGTCGAATCAGATTCGACATAGATTACGCCCCCTTTAAGGACTTTCTTCCGCTTGCTCATCCCCGCAAGCGGAATTATTATGGCGTAAGTGCCAAAAATGTGTAAAAATCACAAAATATAGTGCCGAAAATGTGTAAAATTGCACAAAAACACTCAACAAAATTACACAAAAACACTCAACGCTCTTGCATATATCAGAAAAAGGCGTGATGTTCGAGATGGTCGCGAGAGTAAATTTGTTACAAAAACGCAGGAATCGACGTCGTGGCGGTGAAAAAATAGAGAAAAACACCGCTGGAGCGGCGATTTTTGCACAAAACCCTTGCGTATATCAAAAAAAAGCAGTATCTTTGCAGCGATTTTTAATAATAAGAAACCATGGTAGAAGACATTTCTGTTTTGCGGCAAGCAATGGCCAATCGGTTGCTAATGACCACAACAACCTTTCATCGGTATTTATATGACCAAATCAATTGGGATAATCGTCTTATTGGCATTCGGGGATACCGAGGGGTCGGCAAGACTACTTTGGTTTTACAGCATATCAAAGAGCATTTCCCAAATCGACAAACAGTCTTGTATGCCAGTGCCGACCATGGTTGGTTTCAAACACATTCTCTATATGATTTAGCGGAATATCATCATCTGCATGGTGGTACACATTTATTCTTGGATGAGATACACCATTATCTAAATTGGCAGACAGAGATAAAAAACATATATGATGATTTTCCACAGTTGCATATCGTTTTTACGGGTAGTAGCATGCTGCAAATCAACGCGAAAGCTGGTGACCTCTCTCGCCGTTTGCGCTTGTACACGCTTCAAGTCATGTCTTTGCGTGAGTACATTGCTGTTGAGAAAGGGATTGTTCTGCCTACCTATACTTTAGACCAGATACTGACCAATTCTATCAATATTGCTTCTGAAGTGTCGGAACAATTGACAATCCAGCCGATTTTTGAAAGTTACCTCAATCATGGTTGCTATCCGTTCTATAAAGAAGAAGGTGATGGCTTTGAACAACGCCTACAAGAGACGATATGGACTGTTCTTGAGCGCGACTGGCCAGCTATGGAGGAAGTTAATTATGCAACTATCCAAAAGACGAAGCGGCTACTCATGGTTCTTGCGGAGGCAGTGCCTCTGACTCCAAATATGACCGAACTATTCGCTGCTGTAGAAACGAATCGTGAGGGAGGGCTACGCATGCTTTATACACTCGAGAAAGCAGGCTTGTTGGCGTTACTCTCCCGCCAGCCACGCTCTATTGGCGCACTTCGTAAACCAGACAAGATATATCTTGGCAACTCCAATTTGATGTATTCCTTAGCGTCCTCGCCAAATATCGGAACAATTCGTGAGACCTTCTTCTATAACCAAATACATGCATCCGGAATCGATGTGCTGTTGGCTCCGAGCGGTGATTTCCTCATAGATAGACAACACACTATAGAAGTGGGCGGCCCCTCAAAGACTTTTAAGCAAATACGAAACATCAAGAATAGTTTCTTGGCAGTTGACAATACCTTAATAGGAGATGTCAATAAGATCCCATTATGGTTGTTCGGATTGCTCTATTAACCATAATCAAAGCCCAATAAGGGAAGCCCAATAAAACAAGCTTCTTTACATATGTCCGGTACGCATTAATCACCAACCTGTGACGTTCCGGATGGTCCTGAGAGTGACTTTTTTACACCCAAACACTACAAAACGCTAGAATCGACGTTCCTGCTTCTTCTTTATCTCGTGCGCGAGTCGTCAGGCTCGCGCTTCTCTTTCTTCCTTTCCGTCGAATCAGATTCGACATCGACAACGTCCCCCTTTAAGGACTTTCTTCCGCTTGCTCATCCCAGCAAGCGGAATCATTATAGCGAAAGTGCCAAAAATGTGTAAAAATCACAAAATATAGTGCCGAAAATGTGTAAAATTGCACAAAAACTCTCAACGATTTATCACAAAAACACTCAACGCTCTTGCATATATCAGAAAAAGGCGTGATATTCAAGATGGTCGCGAGAGTAAATTTGTTACACGCAAAACGCAGGTTTCTTAACCGAATAAGCAATTTTTTCTCAAAAATGCTTGCACGATTCAGCATTTTTTTGTAATTTTGCAGCGTCTAAAGTTTAATAGTAACTATACTGATCATAATGGAAGCAGTAAAACAGACATCGTACGATTGGGATTCCAACATTATGGAGCGCCCGATTATTGATCCAAACTGGAAAGCTCAGCCCAGTTATTCCCGTAAGGAATTTATGGATGAGTTAGCTCACAGAGTGGGTGCTCATTATGGATTAGACGATATCAGGGACGCACAATGATTGGAGGAGGTCCATATATAATTGACTTCAAGCAATCTGCAAAATCCGATTTGGCCGAATTGGAGAGATTTATTGTGGAGGATTGCTATGCTCCTCTGACCGCCAAGCGTAGATTTGAGGACTTAGATAAACGTTTGGATTGGTTAGAGAAGTACGCTGAACTACCGGCAATTGATTTTAACCTTAGTTATAGGTACGGAATTTTAATTCGTACAATCCCTTTTGGAAAGAAGATGACGATTGTATATACTGTCGAGGGAGAAAAAGTGTACGTCTTGCGCGTTATGCCGCAGAGTATGATTGTTTTTTAAGATGACTTATGGCATTCCGGCACTCATTAATCACCAACCTGTGACGTTCCGGATGGTCCTGAGAGTGACTTTTTTACACCCAAACACTACAAAACGCTATAATCGACGTTCCGATCTTCTTCTTTGTTTAGTGCGCGAGTCGTCAGGCTCGCGCTTCTCTTTTTTTCAAAAATCTCACCCCAAAATTTGCATATCTCGAAAAAAAGTCGTACCTTTGCACTGTGTTCAGAGAGAAGTATGCTATTAGTAGGTGATAAGTAGGTTATTAGTAGGTGATAAGTAGGTTATTAGTATGTGATAAATAAATTATAAATAAGTGATTACACCGTTATAAATATGTCATAAATAGCTTATTAGTACGTAAATAGTAGGTCATTGAGCCAATTGCGAGCCAAGCCCGGTACCAACTCATCCCAAAAGCATACCACCAAACAGCAATTTTAAAACCAAAATACATATACCATCATGGCAAAACTATATTTCTCAGCAGGCATCGACAAAGTTTCTCCAAAATCGCACTTTCGGGTGCGATTTTTTTGTACAAAAATTAAGAATGTCCGCTATAATTGGGGTGAAAAATGACGGAAAAAATGTCCGATTATTACGGAAAATTAAAAAACGGCACCTTTTTCTTAATCGTAGGGGTTTGGTATGTCGGGAAAAAGCAGTAATTTTGCGCCGTTTTTTAAGTGTTATATTTAAGATATGAGGAAATTTTACACATTTGTATTGATTATTCTATTGGCGCAGACGGCATTGGCCGAGCGACTGACCGGCATCGTGATCGACGGATTTACACGGGAACCCCTGATCGGCGTGACGATACTGAACAAAGATGACGGCACCGGTACGGTGACCGACATGGACGGCCGCTTTGCGATAGACCTGAAGCAACTGCCCGCCCACGTACAGTTCTCGTACGTAGGTTATCAGACGGACACACGCGTGATACGCACCATACCCGCGAAATATGAGGTGCTGCTGCAGGCCAACAACGAGGTGCTGGACGAGGTAGTGGTGACGGCCGGCCGATTTGAGCAGAAGATGACGGACGTGACGGTGAGCATCGAGGTGCTGAAGCCGGAGGCTATCCGTCAGCAGGCGCCGACCGACCTATCGAGTACGCTGCAGACCCTGCCGGGCGTAGAGATAGTGGACAAGCAGCCGAGCATACGTGGCGGCGGCGGATGGACCTACAGCGTAGGTTCGCGTTGCCAGGTGCTGATGGACGGTATGACGATACTGAACCCCAAGACGGGTGAGATCAACTGGAACAACGTGCCGCTGGAGAACGTAGCGCAAGTGGAGGTAGTGAAAGGTGCGGCATCGGTGCTGTACGGTAGTTCGGCCCTGAACGGCGTGATCAACGTGCGTACACAGCGTCCGGGACTGGAGCCGCAGACCAAGGTGAGCGGATACGTAGGCATATACGACAACTACAAGAATTATAAGTACACGGGCGCGCGTCTGCCGCTCTACTACGGTGCGGAGGCATCGCACTCAAGACGAGTAGGCGACTTTGATATCTCGGCCGCCATCAGCGGATTTAAGGACGAGGGCTACCGCGAGCAGAGCTTCAACGACCGCGTACGCCTGGGTGGCAACCTGACGTATCACGCTCCGATGGAGGATGGCAAGTACCTGAACGTAGGAGCGAACATGAACTACGTAGCCAACCAATATGGCGACTTCTTCATCTGGCGCAGCCCGAAGGAGCCGATCCGTACCTCGCCGCTGAGCAACATGGGACGAAAAGAGCATAACTTCAACATCGACCCCTTCCTGAACTACGACGACACGGAGCGCGGCATCTCGCACAAAGTGCGTGCACGATTCTACATGACTTCGGACAACCTGGTGAAACCGAGCCAGACGATGAGTACGGAGGACCTGCTGAAATGGGGCGTGAGCAGCTTTGACCTGGACAAGGTGAAGGGCTACTACGACACGTACCAAGCCTACGTGGACGGCGGCAAGACGACGGAAGATGCGCTAATACTGACATTCCAGGACGTAGCGATACCGGTGATGAACGAAGACTGGCTTGGCGCCGTGAAAGAAGGCGTGAACCTGGTGCAGAACGGGCTGGGCTACACCGGCACTATAGCCGAACTGCAGGACGCTGCGGCCTATGCCCTGAACCTGCTGGCCTCGAACGAGCCGACCCGTCCGGAGCTGACCTTCAACGGCTACGTGGACTATCAGTTTGCCAAATCATGGGACTGCGGCGTGCGGCTGACGACCGGCGTGAACTGGAACCACCTGACCAACACGGCCAACGTGACGGGTACGCACCAGACCGACAACGTAGCGGCCTACCTGCAGTATGACCACCGCATTGCCGACCGCCTCTCGCTGAGCGCCGGCGTACGACTGGAGTACTACCGCATGGATACCAGCTATGCGGAGGCCAACATACAGATCGGCAAATGGCTGTGCCCGGTAAGACCCGTGCTAAGAGCCGGACTGAACTGGGAGATATACAAGGCCGGATTCCTGCGTGCCAGCTTCGGACAGGGCTACCGCAACCCCTCGATCACCGAGAAATTTGCCCGCAAAGACATAGGCGGCATCGGCGTATATCCGAATCATAACATCCGTCCGGAGCGCGGATTCAATGCCGAACTGGGATATAAACAACTGTATAAGTTCGGACCGGTGAGCGGCGTGCTGGACGTAGCCGGATTCTACACGGAGTATCACGACATGATAGAATATCAGTTCGGACTGTTCCGCAACTCGGACTTCACGATGATCAACTCGATGGACGACGCGATAGCCGAGGCCAAACTGATGATCGACAACCTGAAGCAGACGAAATCGCTGAGCGACGCCGGTATAGGAATAGGTGCGCAGTTCGTGAACGTAGGTCACGCCCGTATATACGGCGTGGAGGTGAGCACGCAAGGTAAAGTGGATATCAAGAAGAATATGGGCCTGCAGTACGCCATCGGCTACACCTTCATCGAGCCCGAGGACCTGGACAACGAGAACCGCATCGCGCTGGAGAAGACCTACACCGACCCGCTGCAGATGAAGAACAAGTCGAACGACTCAAAGTACCTGAAATATAGAAACAAACACTCGTTCAAGGCATCGATAGACTACAACTACAAGTGGTTCTCGATCGGTACGAACCTGTCGTACAGGAGCAAGATACTGGCCGTGGACTACCTGATGGTGGACGAACGGGAGAAAGCGGAGAAAGACCTGATGGACTATGCACGCCTCTTCATCTTCGGCTACGAGGACGGCGAGTCGCTACAGACATACTGGGAGAAGCACAACACGGGCGTCTTCACGATGGACCTGCGTGCGTCGGCCCGCATCAAAGAGAAAGTGGAAATACAGCTGATGATCAACAACCTGCTGAACACCGAGCATAGCTTCCGCCCGATGGCGTTGGCCGCTCCGCGAACGTTTGTATGTAGGCTCAACTTGACGTTGTAAGGTGAAAGGTGAAAAGTGAAAGGAAAAAGGTGCCTCCGGGCACTCCGATATAATGTAGATAACTCTCATGAAAACGAATAAATTTTCAATTTTCAATTTTAAATTTTTAATTCCGTTCTTCGCCCTTTGGGCGATGAACGTGCAGGCGGTGACGGTAGAGCAGGTGGCAGGAACGTATCAGGGTACGCTGAGTATTGACGACGAGCCGTATCCGAATGAGAAGATCTATATCCTGCCGGGTACGGAGGCAGGTCGCATCACGTTTGTGCTGCCCGACTTCCGATACAACGGTGCGCCGCTGGGCGACATCGTGCTGGTGAATGTCGGAATGAGCAATAGCGGCGAGCTGACGATCGACGAGACATCGCTCTACATCAAGGCTATCCGGGCATGCGCCACGATCAGTTCGACGGGTTCGACTCTGTCGGCGACATCGGCCCAGATAGGACTGGAAATCGGGGTAGCGGCTGTGCCGATGCCCATCCCCGTAACGTTCTCGGGACAAAAGCAGACGAGCGCCAACTACGCCATCACGAACGGCGGCTTTGAGGGCGCATGGACGAGCCACGAACCGCAAGGCTGGCACTCGTTCGGCACGGCTACGGGCGACTATGCCTCGTTCGTGACAGGCAATACGGGTCAGTTTCAGCAATCGAGCGACACGCGTCCCGGATCCACGGGCTCGCACAGCGCGTTGCTGCAATCGAAGACGGTGCTGGGCGTGAGCGCCAACGGCAACTGCACCAACGGCCGCATCAACGCCGGCTCGATGAGTGCGACAGACGCAAAAGGCAACTACAGCTTCTCCGAACCCGGTAGCAGCTATACCACGCCGTTTGTAGGTCAACCGGACTCGCTCGTATTCTGGGCGAAGTACCTGCCCGGAGGAGGCAGCATAGAGGACGCCTCGAACCAGGCGAGTGCGCATGCCGTACTGACCACCAACGCAAGATACCAGGATCCTGAGTCGAGCGACTACTCGACCGTGAAGATCGGCGAGGCTACCGCACGCTTCTCGGCCACGACAGAACTGGGATGGCGACGCGTATCGGTGCCCTTCTCGTACACGTCGGTTGACCCCAAGCAGATGGCGTATATGCTGATTACCTTCTCCACGAACAAGACGCCCGGCGGCGGCAACTCGACCAAGAAGAGTCCGGACAAGCTCTACATAGACGATGCGGAGATGGTGTATAACTACGGGCTGAAGAGCCTGACGCTGGACGGCCAGGCAGTGAGCTTCACGCAAGGCGTAGCGACCCTCTCGCAGACCTATAGCGACAGCGAATATAGCGCCGTGGTGACCACCGACGGCCGTGCGGCCAAGTCGTTTATCGGCTATGACGCTGAGACCTACAGCATGTATGTATATGTAGTGGCCGACAACTACTCGCAGTCGGGCGACTACACGGTATATCGCGTGCAGATGACGGTGCCGGAGGTGCCGGTAACGGATACGTACTACAGCTACGAAGCCACGACCTGCGACAACGCAGCCTACTCGGACGAACTGTTCCAGGAACTGACCGAGGCCGGTACGTACGTAGATACCATACCGAACATGCAGGGCGGCGACTCGATCGTGACGCTCACGCTGCGCGTGCTGCCCACCTACCGCATGGAGGAGACGCTCTACCGCACCGAGATAGACACTATCTGGCGCGGACAGGCTATCAGCGGACTGGCGCAACAGGCAGAGCCGTATCTATTCTACGACGTGCTGGAGGCCGCGAACGGTTGCGACTCGACCTACGTGCTGCGGCTCTATATATCGGATATACCCGTGACGTACGGCGTGTATGAGGCGCAGATGTGCGAAGGCGAAAGCGTGACGTACGAAGGCGTGACCTATAGCGAAGCCTACGAGGGCGACATACATGTAGCAAAGAAGAATCAGTACGGCGGCGACTCGATCGTACACCTCACGGTGACCGTGCTGCCGAACTACACGATAGATGAATATAAGACCATCCACGAGGGCGCACAGGAGAGCTGGGAAGGATGGAACCTAAGCACTATGCCGGTGGGCGAGATGACCCTGGACGCATGGTACTACACGGAGCAGGACTGCGACTCGACGCTGATCCTACACCTGACGGTGCTGCCCAAGCAGCTGGAAACCGGCGTAGGAGATGTACAAAGTACGAATGTACAATGTACGAAGGTCGTAATAGATGGACAGATGTATATTCGACGTGGCGAGGAACTTTTCGATCCAATAGGCCGAAAAATACGAAAATGAGAAAATATGAAAATGTGAAAATACAAAATATAAAAATGTGAAACAATGAAGAAAGTATTTTTTACACTGATGGCCGGCTTGATGATGTCGGCACAGATGATGGCCGTAACGGCTAAGGACGTATGCGGCAAGTTTGACGGTCAGCTATGGATCGATTGGGACGAGTATCCCAGCCGCTCGGTGTACCTGCTGCCGGGTGCAACAGACAACACGCTGACCTTCGTATTGCCGGACTTCATGTTCGGCGCCGGTAAACTGGGTAACATCGTGCTGCCCAATATCACGATGGACGAGAACGGCAAGTTGACGCTGGAGGAGACCTCGCTCTACCTGGACTCGATCAAGCTGCGTGCAACGATCAAGATGCTCAATAACTACGAGGACGAAGGCGAGACATACAACTCGCTGGTATCAGCTACAGAGGCACAGGTGACGCTGGAGATCAAGGCGCCGACGCTGCCCCTGCCGATCATCGTAGTATTTGAGGGAACGGCTGCACGCGAGAACAACTACCAGTTGCCGAACGGCGGCTTTGAGGGGGCATGGACCAACAACGAGCCGGAAGGCTGGCACTCGTTCGGTAGCGCTACGGGCGATTTCGCCAGTTTTGTAATCAGCAACACGATGCAGTTCCAGCAGGCCGCAGAGGTGCGTCCGGGTTCGAAGGGCGCGCAGAGTGCCGTGCTCTCGACCAAGACAGTAGTGGGGGGCGTAAGTGCGAACGGCAACTGCACCAACGGCCGAATCAATGCCGGTTCGATGGAAGCTACCGACGCTACGGGCAACTACAGCTTCTCCGACCCGACGAACGAGGGCTTTAACACGCCGTTCAACGGTCGTCCGGACTCGCTCGTATTCTGGGCTAAATATGTGCCGGCCGACAAGAACCCGGCTAACGAGGTGAACCGCGCCAGCCTGAATGCCGTGATCACGACGAATGCGCGCTACCAGGATCCGGAAGTGGATACCGTTGATTACTCGGCTGTGAAAATCGGTCAAGCATCGGTAAAATACGCAGCTACGGCTGATATGGGCTGGCAGCGACTGGCAGTGCCCTTCGCTTATACCGAACTGACGGACGATCCGGCATACATCCTGGCTACGTTCTCGACCAACGCCGTACCGGGTGGCGGAACGGCTACCAAGCAGTCGGCTGACTCGGTATTTATCGACGATGTAGAACTGGTATATAACAAGCAGCTCAGTAGCTTCACCGTGAACGGCAAGCCGATGGCGTTTGCGAACCGCGTAGCGACAATAGAAGGCAACTACTGCGACAGTTGCGCTCAGTATGGTGCGGAAGCTAACGGTCAGTCGGCACAGACCTTCATCGGTTTTGATGCCGTACATAAGTGCATCCAGGTTTATGTGGTAGCCGACGACTATGCACAGACGGGTGACTACCGCCTCTACCGCGTAGAGTTCGCAAACAGCCAGGCAGGTGACCTGAATCCGCTGAACCAGGCCGTAGATGAAGTACTAAGTGAGCAAGTACAAAGTACCAAGGTGCTGCGCAACGGACGTTTGTATATCCGCCGCCAGGACGGCGTACTTTTCGACCTGACGGGACGAAAAGTAAATTAAAAATTAAGAATTAAGAATTAGTCGAAATTATGAAACGGCTAAATATTTTGCTTATACTCATGGTAGCGGCTCTGGGTTTGCAGGCGCAGACGTACAAGAATGGTACGTGGTACTCGCTGTACGATGACGGCGAGCACACGATGAATACCCAGGGCGACTACGAGACAAGCGTGTTTGCCCCCACGGCAGGCACGCTGAATATGCAGTGGAAGTACGAGTGGCTGGACTGGTTAGGCGTAGCCCGCAAGATAGACACCAAGGTGCTTGAGTCCGCCAACAGCGGCAGCAACACGCGTGAGGTAGGGGCGCTGCAGGAGAACACGGACAAGAACAGCAACACGACGGAACACTTTAGCGTGAGCCGTGATATCAACTGGATCAAGTACAACCGTTCGGGGCTGCCGACCCACAAAGTGATCATCTATCACCAGGACATCCGTCTGGCCCAGCATATCCTGCTGGCGCAGGGCGAGTACGGTACGACGACCCTGACCAAGGACTACGGCGTGGTGAACCTGATTGACACGGCGGCTTACAAGGTGCAACTCCGTTCGTTCCTGACAGCCGGCGACATCACGATCACCAGTTCGGAACCCGAGATCTTCCATCTCGGCACCGCCGACAACACGGCCGCACTCCAATATGCCGTAGGCGCTAACGCTTGCGCCTCGAAGAACGGCACGGCCGCGCAGGCCGGCGGCGCTACGCTGGGCAAGATCGGCAACTATGCCTTTACCGTGTATTTCACCCCGAAAGAGGTGCGTACGTATGCGGCGGTGATCACCATCACGGACGGTACGTCGACGGCCAAGGTGACCGTGACCGGCGAGGGCTATAAAGCCCCGACGACCGAGTATGCGTATGAGGCAGAGGTATGTGCGGGCAACAGCTATGCAGACGAGCGCTTCGGCGAACTGAC
>DFGU01000077.1:32521-34770 GCA_002371785.1 Bacteroidales bacterium UBA3742 | reverse complement strand
GCTTTCGACTTTCTGGGCGGTATCGGTAGCGGTGGTATCTTTCGGTACTTGCCTCGTGGCGCCCGACACGGCATCCACTCCCAATTTATTGGGATGGTCCGTTTTTTGCTCCAGACGCTCGATGCGCTGAATGAGCTGCTGCAGTTCGGCAGCACTCACCTTGATACTATCGTCGGCATACGCACTTAACGTGCAAAAAATCAATGAAATAACTACAATCAGTTGTTTTCTCATATTCCTTTCACCTTTCACTTTTCATCTTTCTCGTTTCATAGTGCAAAATTACCGCTTTTTTCCCATACGCTCAATACCTAAAAATGGGGAAAATGGCTTGCGGATTTGCTCATATCGATATTTTTTTGTAATTTTGCACCCGATTTTATCAAACGACTAACGACTAACGACCAACGACCAACGACTAACGACCAACGACTAACGACTAACGACCAATAATGATGTACAAGTCAACGGATAAGATATGCGACCTCATGTCGCACGAGGAGGATGCCATCCAGATCATCAGCCGTTTCGGGCTGGAGATGGGTGTTGGAGAGCAGACCATCGAGCAGGTCTGCGAGGCGCATGGCGTACATACGCCTACGTTCCTGGCCGTGGTGAACTACAAAGTCTTTCATCAGCGGGCTATCCCAAAAGATATTGACGTCCCTACCCTGCAGCAGTACCTGAAGAATGCGCATACCTACTTCCTCGACTTCCGCTTGCCGCGTCTGCGCCGGGCACTCATCGAGGCCATCATCCCGGCCGATCCTACGACCAAGATACCGGGACTCATCCTGCGCTGCTACGACGAGTTTGCCGAGGAGATCCGTATCCATATCGAGCACGAGAACGAGGGTCTGTTCGACGAACACGAACATGACGACCAGCGTATCACCGACAAACTGACCGAGATCAAAAACCTCATCATCAAGTACTATCCGAGCCAAAGCCAGAGCCAAAGCCAAAGTTCTATCACTTATCTCCTGATAAGTGTCATGAGCGATCTCTGGCACACCCAGCAGGACTTTGAGGACCACTGCGCCATCGAGGATGACATCCTGCGGCCGGCCCTAACCAAAAACTACAATCGAAAATCTACAATCGATAATCGGAAAAACGAGACCGAAGAACTCAGCGACCGCGAACGGGATGTACTGGTGCAAGTGGTACGCGGCCTGAGCAACAAGGAGATAGCCGACGTGCTCTGCATCTCGACGCACACCGTCATCTCCCACCGCAAGAATATTGCCCGCAAACTGAATATCCACTCCACCGCCGGCTTGACCATCTATGCCATTGTCAACAAGCTGGTGGACATCAATACCCTGGAATAGAATGAGTTATCCCAAACTAGACAACCGCCCGTGGCGGGTGGTTAAATCCGAAAATATCCTGCGCCTCGGACCATGGTTGTCCGTGCGTCAGGAGTGTGTTGAGCTGCCCAGCGGCAAGCAGATACCGACGTGGTTCGTGCTGGAGTTTCCCGACTGGATCAACGTCATCGCTATCACTAAGGACGGCAAGATGGTCATGGAGGACCAGTACCGCCATGCGCTGGGCGAGACCCACTACGAACTCGTGGCCGGCGTCATCGACCCGGGCGAGACGCCGCTGCAGGCCGCACAACGCGAACTCTCGGAAGAGACCGGCTATGAGGGTGGCGAGTGGCAGCTCTTCATGACCCTCTCCCCCAACCCGACGAATCATAACAACCTCTCCTATACCTTTCTCGCCACCGGTGTGGAGAAAGTCCGCGAGCAGCACCAAGAACCCACGGAAGACATCCACGTCGATATCCTCGAACCCTCTCAGGTCCTCGAGATGCTCCGCGACGGCGAGATCATCCAAGCCCTCCACGCCGCCCCGCTCTGGAAGTGGTTTGCAGAACAGAAATAAATCGTGCCCCAGCGGATAAGAAATAATCGCGCCCTTGCGGCTAAGAAATAACAAGCAAAGCGACCTCTCATCGGGGCCGCTTCGCTCTAAAATGGTTACTTTTTCGTGCCGTCGTACGATTCGACGGTGCGGGTCTGGATGACTACGGTGGTGTCGCCGCGCTGGAAATACTCAGACGAGGTGGTCACAGTCCGCGTCACGTTGCAACTCATGAGTGCTACACCCACGATTGCGAGAATTAGGATTTTCTTCATAGTTTACTCCTTTCTGTTTTTGACTCCGGAGGCACTCCGGTTACGAGCGCAATTTGTCATACTCCAGGTTAAAGATATACTGGTAGAAGGTCTTCTTGC
>DFGU01000077.1:32305-32443 GCA_002371785.1 Bacteroidales bacterium UBA3742 | reverse complement strand
TCTGGGCCTTGAAGGCAGCGGTATCCGCCTCGATGGTCGAGAGGTTTTGCATGCGGGCATGCGTGGCTCGCGAGGCGGTCGTCAGGCGCTGCTGGAGCTCCAGCTCGTGCGCCGAGAACGAGTTCGGGTCGCGCGTTA
>DFGU01000077.1:9564-32132 GCA_002371785.1 Bacteroidales bacterium UBA3742 | reverse complement strand
TCGGCTTTGCCAATGCGCCGGATACAGAGTCGATACCGGCAGAGAAAATTACATTTGCCATAGTTTCAGTTTGTTTTTAGATTTGTTTTTGTTAGGTGCTCGGGACGTCAGGCCCGAGTTGTTTTAGTACGTTTCCTTCTCCGCGAGTTAGCGCGGAGCTTGTCCGTGGTTTGGTTTTTGCGATCGCCCGCATGGTCTCATGTATCGACCATATATGGGCGATCTTGGTTAATAATGTTTTTGTTCTTCATTGTCGGCGGATGCTACTCATCAGGAAACGTACTGCCCCGTACTCATGCTTTTGCGTTCCCCATCCGCAAAAGAATGTTTCTGACTGAGTACATCCCGCCTCATGCCCCTCCCCTTGAGCGGCTTGCCGCGATCATTAATCTCCAATAGGATTCCCATCGGAATCATAATTGGAGTTCAGCTTGTGCATCGCATAGCCGAAGAGCGTTCCGATCTTGTTTTGTGCCTTGTAATCGGCTACCAACTGAGTCTTCTGCTCGCTCGATCCTGCCAGGATGGCTCGTACAGCCGCTTGCACCTTCGTGAAACGCGCTTTTGCCTTCGTCTGGTTCTCGCTCGGCTCCTTCGTGCTGGGGTTACATAGCTTTCCGGTGTACACCTTACCGGTCTTCTTGTTCGTGCGGAAATACACATCGCTGTGCTCGCACACCTTCTTTTTCATGCTCTCAATGAGCGCCATAGGTTTAATCTCTGCCATAGTTAAAATTTAGGTTTTTGTATCCGCCTATGCATGGCGGATGGGTTAATAATGTATGTTCATTCCCCCGCATTGCATGCGGGATTCTGTGTTTTGCTCTCGCGGCTAACTCCGCGAGCACCGCCTTTCGTACTAACCCTTTCTGGCCGGTCGAGACTGAGGATAGGCTATAGACGCCCCGACCTGCCATTATCCTATCTTCCGAAAGGCGGTGCAAAATTACAACAAATTAGCGACCCTTGCAAGCATCTGCTCTCCAAAAGGTGACCACCGTCACTTTTTCGTCAAATCCACCCCTGCGTACTGACTCAGATCCATCACTTCCGTAATATACATCCAGTCTCGGTGTTTGAGCGCATTCCGGTACAATTGCCCGAATTTTCGTTCGTTTTTCCACCCGTAGAGCATGATGCTCAGGGCTTTCTCCGGCGTCTGGTCGTCAGCCAGCGTCACTCGCTCCGCCAGCCGCCTCGCCAGTTCTGTCTTCTTGATCTTTTCCATATTCCTTTGTTTTGTTCGTTGTTTTGTATCCGCCACCCTCCGCAGGCTTACCCTGCTCCGGTTCTAAACCGGTGGCGGATCTTCCCTTTCGCCTTTCGCCATTCGCCTTTCGCCATTTTTCCTTCCATACTGTTCCGCAAACCGTTCTTGATTTCTGGCCTCGGCCTCTGTCTTTACGTGCCCCTTCCTATTCGGGCACCGCTGCAACAACTGCCGGCCTTTGTATTTCCGGAAATAAAACCCGTCTTGCCGTAGTGCACCCCTCAGGGCCTCTATCGGTAATATCAGTTCTACTATCATCATTCTAATTCTCCTTTCTTAGCGTTTATGCGCCGCATATCCATGTGCGGCCTTCCTTTTTCTTTGTATTCCAGGCGGATCGGATCCGCCGCTCTGTTCGAATTAGGACTATGTACTCATTCAAAAACGTTCTTTTGCGGATGGGGAACGCAAAAGCACGAATACGGGGCCGTATGTTTTTTGAAGAGTAGCATGCCCTAATCCGCTGTGCAAGTCGCGTCTCCGCCGCCACCATCTCGCGACCATCCTTGACGTCCCTGTAGGATCCCTTTATCCTTTCACCTTTCACCTTTCAATTTCCTCGCCTCCCTTCTTTTCATCCGTTCAATGCTGTGCACAAAGCCCGCTATTCGTGCAAAGGCTTCCGGACAGGCAAGAAGCGTGTTCAGAATCCGCGTGTCATGCCGTAGAATCTCTTTTCGCTCTTTTTCGGTCATCTTGCTAAAATCCGGTTTGAATTTCCCCGAGTACTGACATTGGTACTCATTACCTCTTACCTCAATCATGAGGATTGTCTTTACATTTGCCATTGTTCTTTTTTGTTTTTAGTTAATATTTGTTATGTGCTCCGGTCACTAGACCGGAGGTTTTCTTATTTTTCGGGGCCCCCGATGAATGCTAGCGTAGTGCGTTCAGTGGGGAAAGGAGGAACTGCGGCAAGTTAAACGCGCTTTGTGCGTTTCGGTCTTGCGAGCTTGTTCCGACGCTGTCTATTGACCCGGCATTTGATGCCGGTTATTAGTTCGTCTCCTGCTCCGCGTGAAAGCGCGGAGGTTTGTTATACTTTGTCCATTGACCCGGCATTTGATGCCGGATTCGCATCGTCGATTGTCCCGGATGCTATCCGGGTTCCTAGTCTCCTAGTTTCCTAGGCCCCTCGGGTCAGCGATGATCTTTAGGTGATACTTCTCCGCATTCGCCCTTGTGCAGAAGACGAAATCGTCCGGCATGTAAGGAACGGAGACTTGGACCCAGTCGACGTGGTTGTTGATCTGGTCGACGATTCTGCGGTCGGTAGTGAAGATGTGGTCCGGGTAGCGGATCGGCATGTTGTGGGCCTCGGCGTCTTCGAGGGTGTAGAAGCCCCAAGCACCGTTGTACTTTGCCGAGACGACAATCTTGCCGGCAGGCAGGGCGCGACCCTGATAGTTGGTGGGTTCGGCATCTTTTGTTTCCGCCAGGCTCCATAGTGTCTCTTTGATGGCTTGTATCGGGTCGTAGTGCACAAAAAGTCCGTCCGCCAATTTCTTGGTGATGGTGGTATAGGCATGTGCTTGTTGTTCTTCGCTGAGCGTTTCCCAATAGCGTTTTGTACCTTCTTCTTTCCGCCATCCCGCACCGTGTTCATGCAGCACCGTCCACATATCTTCCCACGTTGGTGGTGGTATTTGTATATGTCTATTATCCATTTTCTAAAAATTTTAGGTGGTGGTGGTAAGTGGATCTGCATAGCTTCTGTAAGGGACTACAGGGATTATACATATACCACCACCACATACTTTTTTCTTTTACTTTTGGTTCTTTTCTTTTTCTTTTATCGGTCAAACTTGGCCGATACCTGAGTCTTAGCGGATTTGGAATCGGAGTTCGCGTTTGATGGATTCGCTGTTGGGGTTTTCCTTGGCCAGATCGAGCTCCGTATTCTTGAGATTCTCCTCGGCTTCTTTGAGTTGCTGCTTGAGCAAGTCGATATGCTCCAGTTGCGCCAAATAGAGGTCCATCAAGGCGCCTTTGATCTTGGTGTTCTTGGCCCAAGTAAAGACGGTCTCGTAATAGAGCCGCAGGGTTGCGCCTTCGAAAGGCATGTCTTTTCCCACTTCCCAATGGCGGGCCTTGTACAATGCCAATGCCTCCATCTTGGCCTGTGTGCGCAGCTGCTTCGCACGATGGGAGTCTCTGCGTGAACGCAGTGTAAGTTCTACCAACTCTTGGATAGCCTCGGTTGAAATCGTGTTTTCCGTGTTTGCCACGTTTGTGGACTTGGATGAATTTTTACTCATAACACCGCCCTTCGGAGGGTTAAGATTCTCTCACCGCGAGAGGCTGTCTTTTTCCGAAAGGCGGTGCAAAATTACGGCAAATAAAGTGGGGAAAAGTTTCCTTTGGACACTCGGAAGTATCAGAAATTTTTACATTGCTTGGTAGTAGGAATGGTATTTTTCGTACCAATTGTAGTACGCTTTCTTGGTAATGCCGAACTCGGTGAGCACATCTTCAAGTGTGTGTTTAATCTTGGCGTCCTTGTAGGCAGCGATACGATCCTGGATAAGGCAAAAGGTGAGCCGCCGATAATCCATGGCGGGTATATCGGGAACACGTTTAGAAAGTTGTTCGTACGTCTTGTCGCGCATTAAGTGGATAATAGCGCGTTCAAAAGGGTTAATAGTAGCCATAATGTAACAATGATTTAGTTGTTAGACATTATGACACCGGTGTCAGCTGCTCCGAGTGTATAACGAGCGCTCATTCTCGGTACACAGCCTTTATAATGTTTTCGGGTACAAAGGTACTGCTATTTGAGGATAAGGGCAATTTATTTGATTGATATATAGCCTATTGTAGAACCAATCGAATGATAAGTACTCATTCTGTCGAACGAATCGAATTTGCCGTCGAATACATAAAAAAAGCAACCGCAAAATGTTGCAGTTGCTTCTATTTTTGTACAAATATTACCTTATTTTCGTAGTTCTTGTATTAGTTTTGTCAGATTGACGTATAATGGCATGGCTATACGGATGATCCGGGCAATCTTTTCCTCGCTGAGTTGGGGTAAACGGTGCTGTTTTGCTTGCAGGTCAACTAAACGTACTACATTGCCGTTGATTTTCCATTTGCGACGCTCAACGGAAATGGATTGAGCAAATTTACGCATACCCTTGTCGTATTCCTCTGTCGTCTCAAAATTCAAGTTCGGTAACATAGGGAAGAATCGAACCATCTGTTGCACGAACTCTCTATCGAGTACAGGTTTGCTTCGGAGGACGTTGGCATCCTTGAGTGCTGCCAATATAAAGAACCACTCATTCTTCATCAGCGGGTCTATCTTTGAACGATCTAAGCCGATAGAATCCGTATAGAGAGGAGTTGCAGCACCCAAGTCAATAGATGCTGCTATTTCTTTACGGAGCAATAGTAGTTTCTGGTTGGAATCAAAGAGTTTGCTGAAGATGAGGTTGGATAGAACGACAGGAGCACCATCTTCTTGTATGGGTGTAACATCTTCAACCAGCGTTTCGCGTTGCCGAACAATGGTCGTTGTCTGACCATTGTTATTGTTGATAGTCACATCGCAATCAGCAATAATGGTTCCATGATTATTTTGAATGAAAATCGACATTGGAATCTGCTATTACTGTGGCATTGTTGGTGCCAATGGATATGTTCGTTTGGTTGCCAATCTCATGAATCTTATTACGGATGGCTTTTGTGTTCCAGTTGGGTTTTTCCAAACAGAAATACCTCAACATTGCTTTGATGGCAGATTGATGTTCACCGGCTTCCTGCTCGGCATATTCCACTATTTCATCAAAGGTTACGCTATACTCTTTCGCCTGTTCCTTAGCTTGTTTGCGTTGTTCGGATGCTTGTTTGGTCAACTCTTCTTTACGGATTTTGGCGGCTTCTTTTTGTCGTTCCAATAATTCTTTAAGAGAAAGTTTCTTTTTCTTCATATACTCCTTATTGTCCCAACTCATTAGTGCATCTTGCATAAAAATGTACTCAACATTTTTGAGAAGATAGGACAATATATCAACGCGTGTCTGCGGCTCTATGATTCCAAGAATGAAATTGCTTATATTGTTACCCGTTATGCAATATTTCATTTCATCTTTCCAATCAATGAAAGCGGGTGATTTAGCCCATCCGTTATCAAACATTTCCTGTAACCCCCAAAAGGAAATATTGTCATCGGTATAATGATATTGTTTCGCATATTGTTTGTACTTGTTTACATCATATTCGTGCAAATAGATATAGTACATATAGCAAGATTCCTTGTCCGCTAATTTATATTCGCTGCAACTACATTCTTCTTCCATCCATGCTGCAAGCATACTTTTAGCATCTTCGGGAGAGATCTTTTCCTCAACAAGAGCACCATCTTCATCTTCTATAAGGAAATGCTCCCAATCAATTTTGCAATCTCCCTCGCGTAAGCGTTTGGACTTTTCAATTTTATGATCTTCTTTACTTTCCATTCCTGAAATTATTTTCGTATTGTTAGCAAGTATCGTTCTATGTTGCCGTTGCGTTGGATACAGATGGCAAGGTCGGATTGTTGGAGATGTTGGGAGTAGAACTTGCCAAGGTCGTATCTATCGTAACGAGGATCGAGAGTAAGGGCGAGACCTTGCGGGGACTCGGCTGCACATGGGATAAGTAGTACCGGAGACACAAAGTCCGGCGAGGTGCCTACGCGTATATGAGCACGTTCTGCGGTAGTGACATGTTTGCGTTTGAGGAATTGTTCAAAGTCCAACACTTCAAACGGCTCTTTGCGTGGGTCAAAGAAAATAATATCATCCTTCAAGTCGCACTCTTTGTTGGTGCAACGTTGTACGGCATAGAAATGTCCGTTCTTGGCGTAGCCATCTTTGGTGAACATTAGTTTACCTGTACCACAACGAGGACAAATACGACCACCCGTATCATCTTCGTCTTTGACTCCGCCTAACTCGGTAACAAACAAAGACGGATACTGCTTATCGAAGAGCACGTATGAGGCACGTTTGGCGCGTGTGATAGCGACATAGAACACACGCCGTTCTTCTGCATGGTCGTACGAATCTGAACGGCTTAACACATAATCCAAGATAGGATCGTCCGCTACTTGCGATGGAAAGCCGTAATCATCGTAGCCACTATTGCAGTTTAGGAGGAACACGTAATCGGCTTCCAAACCTTTGCTTGAATGGGCGGTAAGTGCTTGTATCCGGCGACCTGCAATATTCAATTCGATTGCGCCTCCATTCTCATCACGTGTTTTACTTGCAGCTTCCGGGAAGACACTACCGATGTCATAACGATAGCGTGAGACGATGTATATGCGTGCATCTTGCGGCAAACGCGCAACTTGCTTCTCAATGATTGAACGTTCAATTTTCTCATCTTCATATCCGGCAAACGCCAAATAAGTCACTCTATCTTTATCCGGACGTAGTTTCTTTTTCTTTTGGGCTGGGTTTTGTTGCACAAAATCAGATGAACGTTGCAGAAGTGGTTCGCCGAAACGGTGGGTTGCTTCAATCTTGATTTCTTCTGTCGCTCCATTGAATTTCTCAAACTGCGAGAACAGACTGATATCACTACCGGAGAAACGATAGATAGACTGCCAATCGTCTCCCACGCAGAAAATTCGCGTACGAGGATTCTTCCGTCTTAGCGCAGATAAGTAACGGTACTTATCCATAGACATGTCTTGGAACTCATCCACAAGGATATAGTCGTAATTGTATATCTGCTTTTGTTCAAGTAGTGCGGACGCTTTCAGCAAACAATCGGTGAAATCACACTCTTTCCGCTCTTTAAGCGCTTCTTCATAACCCTCATAAAGCGGTTGTACCAAATGGCGAAGCAGGAACGTATTGCGCTCTTTGTTGATATCTCTATCTGAAATAGAATTTTGGAGTTCAGTTATTGTACGACCATTAGCTTTCAGAAGTGCAATAAAACCACTTATCAACTTCACAAGACTTTCAATGGAACGGTTGAGAGGGACAGCCAATTTCTTAGCTTTCTGCTCCATTGTCAGCGGAGAGTAAGGAATTCCTTGTTGTTGGAGCAATTGTTCAACCCGCGCACGGGCAGAAATTATTCCTTGGTGAAAATCAGCACTGGTGGTATAGACCATTGTTGTGCCATTCAATTGATGCAGTTGTTTCTTCCATTGAATGCCTTCATTGTAGTCGCGGTCGGCTCTTGCCCATCCACCTTGCTTTCCCTCTCCAAACCAAACAGGAACACGTCCATGTTGATCAATGGCGAAATGCTCCAGATACAGGACTTTGTCTTGCCCATCTTGCTGATAGTGGATTGTGAAGTCCGGCTTGTATTGGCGGAACTTGGTAGAAGATGTTGGATGAGGATACTTCTCCTCATAGCGCACATTCAAACCTAATTCGGTAAGAATCACCATCAACTCCATTTCTTGGCGGCTCTTAACATAGCACAACTTATTGTCCATATCGCGATAAGGTGCCATTTTACCATATTCGAGAAGGGCTTTGAGGTATTCTTTGTAACTGCTATATTCGTAGTCGTATTGGAGAAGCGTTTTCTGAACTGTTTGGAAAAGGAAGAAAGACGATTCAAATGTTGCGCTCTTATGGATAAGCGCGTCAAAAATAGTGTTGAGGGTATTGTTCTCGCAAATGGTTGGCTTCTCACCCTCAATGCGTGCTATCGTGTCAATCGCGTGTTTGTGGAAAGTGCTGCACTCAACACCTGCAACACCAACGCGCGTCTGGAGTTCTTCCGCTGCTTTGCGTGTGTATGTTACCACCAAGATATTACGCGGGTCAACGTGCATTTTGTTGACAAGGTAATGTGTTTTGGCAACGATTGTAGCCGTTTTACCACTACCCGCAGCTGCCACAACTAGCACGTTTTCTCCAAGCGTCACAATAGCTTCGCGTTGTTGGTCGTCAAGTGGGTACGTGAAAAGCGTATCAAAATACTCTTTGTGCTCTATCTTCTGTTGTTCACGAAACTCGCGATTATGCTGCGGAACAAAGTTCGCGTCTATTTCGTAAAATGGGCAGGTCTCTAAAATCTGCTTCTTAACTTGCTCCCAATCGGAAATGGCAATATATGGATTCTTTTGGAGAAACTCTTGAAGAATGGCATCAGCGGCTTCTTTTTGTTTGCGCTTACGTTCCCGTTCTTCTGCTTCGCGTTGTAACCGCTCTTGTTCTAATCGTGCTTTCTCCGCTTCTCGTTCCTGACGTTCTTTCTCACGCTTCGCTTGCTGTTTGGCATGCAAATTCTTTATCTGCTGCCGATACAGACATGCTAATACCGCTGCGAGAACGATAATAACGGATAATATGATTAGAGAAAGGGTCACAATACGCCACCTAAATGCTTGTTAAGATTGACCTTTTCGATTACACCGTTCGGAAATACAAAACTCAATTTGTTGTAGTCGAAGACAGGCTTTGCCTTGTGAACGATACGATGGAAAGATGGCGACAGAATAATGATATTGTCAGTATCGTTGTTCATACTGATTGTGAACGGATTGATATGGTGCGCCTCAACTACCTCAACAGCGTATTGATCGCCAACCTTCTCTCCTGTTACTTGGCAGCGATAATCGTACAAATGTTTGAGCGACTCTCCAATGCTATGATCCAATTTACGAATCTTATGCAAAGAAGATGAATATGTATATCCAGAAGTCTTGTCCTGTTTAGGACCGCTCCACTCCTCGAACGTTTCTTCGGAGATAGTCTTGATCTCTTTCTGCACCTCTACTTGATCCGCATTGGTCACGCAATCAAAAGCGAAGACATCTGGTTGAGAAGTCGCCGAAATGACGATGTACTCTTGCAACTCTTCCGGAATACGGATAGTCTGTTTCTTGGGACGATCCGGATCATTGAGCGCACCTTGCACAAAATTATACGTAGTCCGGAAGATTTGGCGAAGTTTGTCGGCGATGGGAGATTTTTCTGAATAGCGGAATTGCATAACATCTGCATGTCCGGCGTACTTGCTTTGGTCGAACGCTTGATTCTTCCATTCTGCATCGAACAGCTCGCCATCAATTAGAATCTTGACCATCATAGACTCACCATGAACGAGCATACCCTCACATAATTGCAAGAACAACGGCTGGTACTTCACAGGGATACTAAATCCCTGAAACAAGGTGGACTTGTCCACGAGTTTTTTGTATAAAAAGGAAGAGTCTATCATGGCGATTTTCTAAGTATAATTCACTCTCATTTTTTTGTGGAGTATAGCGGACTCGAACCGCTCACCTCAACACTGCCAGTGTTGCGCTCTAGCCAGATGAGCTAATACCCCTGCGCGCGGCTTGCGCGCAAAACTGCCTGCAAAGGTACGGAAAAAATCTGACATATGCAAATTTTTGTAAATATTTACAAAAAAAATCTGCACCGGTGGGATGCAAATCTTTTGGGTTTACGTCAGGGGAGGGACGAGGGGTTATAGTTGCTTGATAAACTCAGTTATCTTAATAATTTCAACCTTCGGCCAAGGAATGTCCTTGAGCGGGTTAAAATGTTTATCATTCGTTACAATATACTCGGCATCGGAGGCTATTGCGCAGTCCACAAACTTGTTGTCATCCGAATCGGCAGGTAGCAATTCGAAATGGACATATGTGTTTTGATAGGTAGTTGTGGTTAGATTAGCAATAGCCTCTACCACATTATGTGCAATCTCAGGAGTAACTTTCAGAGAAAGTATCTCTTCGTATTCTTCTAAAATGTCGGTATTTACGCACAAACTAATCTTACCATCTAAGATATCCGCCCAGATTTTATGATACAGACTCTTGGATGGTAGCGCCTGCAACAGACAATTGGTATCAAGAACGATGTACCGCATACCGATAGGGAGTTCTCATTCGTTCATTACCCCATGCCTCAATAGTCTGCTCATTGATTGCGCCTTTCTCCCACAGGGCATCTATTTGCTTCTGAGCCTTATCGGCAAAATAGCGCGCAAGCATGTCGCGGAAGTCTGCATAGTCAGCTTCCGTCCGGATGCCCTTAATAAGGTTGAGCACGTCCAGTTGTGCCATCTGCATGTAACTCATTTTAACTACAGTTTTTTAAATTCCGCTGCAAAGGTACGGAAAAAATCTGACATATGCAAATTTTTGTAAAAGATTTACAAAAAAAAGCACAACCCGTGAGGATTGTGCTGGAGGATTGCCTCAATCTCCTGATTGGGGTCTGCGTCCTTGCGCATCAGACCGATACAAGCAATATTGTAACGCAACCATTTCTCCAATTCATTGAAGACCAACGAACGCAAGCGTCGATCAAATACGTACAAGTCAATGATGTCCTGGAACGTAATATCCTCGCGAATAAACTGGTGGTCCATGTTCGGATCATCATTGTCTTGGAACGGATATGTATATGCGCGCAAACGATAATAACTGATATTGCTCAGATACTTCGCAGCCAAATTCTTGTCCTTAAATAGCAATCCTCGTCCTTCTAATTTGGCTATCTGTTCTGCAATAGAAAGAGGTTGTTTCTGGTATTTCATTTCCTAAATAATTGGTGGGGTATGCCCATTAAAAACTCGAAGACCTCCCCGGGTGCGCTGATCTAACGGGAAGCGTGGGAGGTCATATCGAGTGCAAAAGTACTGCTTTTTTTTCAATTGTGCAAGTTTTTGAGCAAAAAAATTACTGGAAAGTGCATTTTTTTCCTATTTTGGTTGTTTTTCACACAATTATGAGAGCATAGATGATATTTTTTCGGTCAAAATCTTGCATATTCCAAATTTTTGTAGTAATTTCGGTCCTCCCTACGATTTTGTAGTAATTTCGGCACGCCCCTTGGAATTTGTAGTAAATTCGGTCCTCCCTACTTAATAAAAAAATTAAGCAGGGTCCCCCCGAATTTCCGTTCGCACTGTTGTGCAAACTCCAATCTTTAGCCGTAAAAACACAAATTATGCCAGCATTTTTGATTTTTTTACGTCTAAATCTTGCAAATTTGAAAAATTTGTAGTAAATTTGCAGGCGATTCGAAAGAATGAACTAAAACAACACAACTGATATCATGAAAAAATCTATCGTATTGTCCATCGTGACAATGATGGCCATCATGGCACAGGCCGAGACCTGGTCTTTCGGCGGAGGTACTATGTATTTCGACAATTCCCAAACGCAGTGGAACGAAGCAAAGATGATGCTCGTGATCGGTAACGAGTGCTGGTCGGAGGTCGTAGAGATGCAACCGGCCGAGCAAGCCAACCTATGGGTAGCTGCGCTGCCAAGTCACTGGAACGGGCCGTCATACATGGCCGTGCTCAACGGAACAGATATGTGGGGTCAAGGCACATGGGGTTCGGCCAACCTGCAGAACGCCTCGCACTACTCGGCAGCCTATCTGAGCGGCCTGGTAAGCATCGCGACAGACGCCTATATCTTCGTGCCGCAGAGCGCGGAGAACGGCTGCGAACTCACGCTCTACCGCAAGGGCGAAGAGCCGCAACCGGAGCCCGAACCGGAGTACCACTGGTTCGTCAAGGGCGACTTCAACGAATGGGCAGGTCAGGCCTTTGCCCCGCAACAGGGCGGCGAAGCCAACACGGTATATGCCACCGTCCAGCTGCCTGCCGGCAAGGAGTACGTCTTCAAGCTCCAGGGCTACGAGACCTGGTACGGCAACAGCGGCATGATGACCCAAGCCAACCATACCGGCTGGACCTTCGGCAGCGACAACCAAAGCAACTGTGCGCTGATCACCACGATCGGAGGAGACTATATCTTTGCGCTCGACACCACCACGATGAGTCTGACGGTTCAATATCCGAATAATCCCAAGCAATCGACACTATACGATTCGCCCGTGAAGGACCAGAACACCGACGTCATGCTCCAGGCCTTCTACTGGGCACACGTAGGCAATACGGGTGAGGAATACACCCAGTTTGGCGACGTGAAATGGAGTGCGCTGAATGCCGAAGCAGCTGAGATAGCTGCCAACTTCGACCTGGTATGGCTCGCTCCGTCGCAGGAGACGGCCGACTACACGGGTTACCTGCCCATCAACTACAGCAAGCAGGGACAAGTGTCTAACGGCACGCAAGGTCACTCGCCTTGGGGTAGCGGTCAGGACCTACAGAACCTGATCCAGAACCTGCATCAGGGCGGTGCCAAGGTGATCGCCGACATCGTGCTCAACCACTCCAGCGCCAGCCACCCGGACGAATATACCGGTCCGAACTACAACTGGTGCACCTGGGGCACGATGGACTTCGGCCGCTATGGTCAGTTCAACCCCAACTACACCTGGATATGCAAGGGCGACGAGATGTTCTACGGCAAGAAGAACGTCTATGGCAACGACTGCGGCTACAACGACAACACCGACCTGGAGGAAGACGAGATGAAGGTCAGCTACCAGGGCGGCGAGACCTGGTGGGCCGAGTCGGAGTTCAACTGCATGTACTCGCGCGACTGGGCGCACAAGAAGAAAGAGGTACGCGAGATGAGCCGTGCTTTCCTGACCTGGATGCGCGACAGTATCGGTTACGACGGCTTCCGCTACGACTTCATGAAGGGTATTCACGGTTCGCACCTGAACGACTATAACCGCGCCAGCGCACCCTATTTCTCTGTAGCCGAGCTCTTTGACGGCGATATAGACAAGCAACTGGGGTACCTACAGGATGCCAACTACTCGACCTACGTCTTTGACTTCCCGGGTAAGTTCACCATCTACGACGCCGCTATCCGTGAGTATAAGTTGCAGAACCTCAAGAACAACGGCAATACGCTCATCTACGGTCCGTACAAGAAATACGCCGTGACGTTCTGCGACAACCACGACTCGTTCCACGAGGAGGGCAAGTCGCTCAACTACCACGCCAACACCATCGACGACCGTCAGGCCCATCAGGCGCTGGCATACCTGCTCTCAATGCCGGGTGTACCGTGCGTGATGTATCCGTACTGGCACAACTACAAGGCTGAGTGCAAGGCCTTTATCCAGGCACGTCGTGCCGTAGGCGTACATAGCGAATCCACCGTTGTTCAGGACTGGGCCGGCTCCGGCGCCGAGGGCGACAACTACTATACCGCACTCATCCAGGGAACGAACGGACAACTCTTCCTCAAGCTCGGCTACGACTGCAATCCTCTGGATGCACCGATGGTAGCCGCACCGGCCGGCAAGCGCTGGCAATGCGCATGGGCCAACCGCGACCATGCAGGCGTTTGGTACACCGTAGATGCCGATGAGCCGACCAACGTGCCCGCCGTTCAGGACAATCCGCAGCAGACCACCAAAGTGCTCAAAGAAGGCCAGATCTACATCCGGCAAGACGAGCAAGTCTATACGGTACAAGGTCAAGCGGTGAAATAAGACCAAGGGACACGATAGTATCACATAAAAAAATGCTTCCTGAACGGGAAGCATTTTTTATCGTTGTAGGGCGTCGCGGATTTGCTGGATGTGCTGTCGGAGCACAGGATCGTAGCCCAGCATGTCGCGAATGGTATTGACCGAGTGGAGCGCCGTGGCATGCGTACGGTCGCCCATAAAAGCTCCGATCTCGGCCAGCGAACTATCCGTCATCTCCTTGCTCAGATAGATGGCTACGTGGCGCGCCATCATGACATGCTTGGAACGTACCTTGCCCAGCATCGTAGATTCGCCGACATTGAAATGCTCGGACACAGCACGCAGTACCTGCTCCAGTTCGGTAGAACGGGGCTGGATACGTACGATGCGACTCACTACCTGCTCGGCCAGCTCGAGATCGATCTCACGATCCGTGAGCGTAGCATGCGCCAGAAGCGATGCCAACACACCCTCCAGGTCTCGTACCGACTCCGTGACGTTCGATGCAATGAACTCCACCACATCGTCCGTGAGATGAATACCGTCGTGGTGCATCTTGTTGCGCAAGATGTCCTTACGCAGCTGATAGTCCGGACGGCGTATCTCGGCCGACAAGCCCCACTTGAAACGCGTGAGCAGACGATCCTCGATATCCCGCAACTCCAGCGGCGAACGGTCGCTGGTGAGGATGAGCTGCTTACGCGACTGCTGCAGGTAGTTGAAGATATGGAAGAACGTGTCCTGGGTGCCCTTGAGTCCGGCAAAGTACTGGATATCATCCATGATGAGCACATCCACCGACTGGTAGAAATTCAGGAAGTCGGGAATACGATTCAGGTTGTGCGCATCCTGGAACTGCAACTTAAAGGTGTTGGCAGTAACATAAAGAACGCGCGCATGCGGGAAGAGCAGCGCCACCTGGTTGCCAATAGCATTGGCCAGATGGGTCTTACCTACTCCGCTACCGCCGTAGATAAAGAGCGGATTGAAGGCCGTAAAGCCGGGCTGCTTAGCAATAGCCACACCGGCCGTACGTGCCAACTTGTTCGGCTCTCCCGGTACAAAAGACTCAAAAGTATATAATTGGTTGAGTTGTGTCTCGAAATGATCTTGACGCGTATTCTGAGGCTGATAACTGCTACGACCCTGCTCCTTGAGAATATTCTCCTTCAGCGCTCCGGGCGAGGGGATATTGGATCCCGCCCCCGAAGTGGAGTCGATCAGTACGCGATACTCCAACTGGGTGCCGTTGCCGAACACGCGCAGGATCACGCGCGATAATAAATTAATGTAGTTCTCCTCAATATACTCGGCTACAAACTGGGACTTAACCTGCAACACCAACACGCCATCCTCATACTGTAGAGGCTGGATAGGCTTGAACCATGTCTGGTAAGCGCTCGCAGTGAGATTATCAGCCAAAATGCGCTGACATTCCTGCCATTTTATGGATAGTTGGTCGTGCATGATTTTTCAAAAACGGATGCAAAAGTACTGCTTTTTTTTGACATACGCAAATTTTTGCAATTCGCGATAAAAATGGACAAAAGCCGTAATAGGGGTTTTTTCAATGGGTTACAAAGATTCTACTGATAATGAGCGTGTTATAAAAGTTATTAACATCTAACGAATTGATTTTTAGAATGTTTGAAACCTGCAAATATATCGAAAAAAAATAAAAAAAAAGTTCAAACCCCAACGATTCACGGGGTCTGAACTATAAAAAGATTTATCTTATTTAGAAAAAATTTAAATTACTTTTTCTTCTTTTTGGAACCGGAGCAATCGAAGAGCGAGAAATGGACGTAGCGCTTGGGGTTGGCCTTGAGGTCACGCAGCAGCGAATCGGCCGAGACGACGGTGCTGTCCAGGTCGTTGTAGAGGGTGCGCGAGTAGATGAGGCTACCCAGCGTACCGTTCTCGCTACGTATGTCGCTGACCAGTCCTCCCACCTGGCCCACAGCCGCTGTGACGGTATCCACCGCCTGTTCTACGCGGGCAATAGTAGCCGGCAGATCGACACGGTCCAGCTGGCGCGTGAAGCCATTGACGTCGCGTACGGAAGCCTGCAGCCCGTTGATGGTGCGTTCGGCGCTACCTATCACGCGCGGCACGTCGGTGCGCACGATGCGCTTGGCATCCGCCGAGACGGCGGTGAGGTCGTTAGACACCCTATCGACATTCGCCAAGGCGTTGTAGAGATGGTTGTCGGCCAACTGGGTGTTAACCACGCGAATGAGGCTGTCGGCATCGCCGACGGTGGTCTCCAGAGAGGCCAGCAATTGGTGCTGGACGCGGTCCATGAGTCCCTCCTCGATAGCGGTAGGCAGCATGGTACCCGAGGCCAGCGGTTCGCCCTGGGTGTTGGTCGGCAGACGCAGCTCTATAGCGCCGCCACCGAGCAGACCGTCCTGGATGAGCACCATCTCGGTACCCTTCGGCAGGTCGATATCATGATGGATAGAGATTTCGACGGTAAAGGCACTGTCGCGGGTGAAATCGTAGCGGATACGATCTACCTGGCCTACCTTATAGCCACGGATATAGACCGCAGCCTGCTCCTCGAGCCCATTGGCACGGGTGAAACGGCCCTGGAACGAATACGTGGAAGAAAAGATATTGACGCCCTTAAGGAAGTTGAAACCGAAAAAGAGCAAAAACAAGCATACGGCAGCCAAGATGCCCACCTTCAGCTCACGTGTATATTTAAAATCTTTCATAGGAATAAAAAATATGCAATGTCAGGCAATATTATTCAGTCTTTGGGATTTTCACTACCCAGCAGTCCGGGAAGAGCTTTTTCAGTTCAGCTTGACGCCTCTGAGCATCCTTCTCGCTGGTATATTCTCCGATATAGTACTTGTACCATCCGTTAGTCAGGAAGTACTTGCACTGCTGTCCCTTCAGTCGCGGATCATTATCCTCCAGCAGCGTTCGCGAAGCGCATACCTGCACACCGTAGAAGGGCCAGGCCTTCTGCTCCTCCTGCTGCCGGCGACTCTCAGCCAGGGCGCGCTCCTCCTCGGCCGTACGCTGGGATACAAGCGTCATGGTGTCGGCAGGTTGTGTCTGCGGCACAACGGTATCCGTAGGCTGCTGACGGTCGGGCGACGAGGGACGATAGAAATTAGTGAACGCATCGCACAGCGCATGCGCGATAGCTTCCTGGTTGGCCGGTTCGGCCAGAAAAGCCTCCTCTGCGGGGTTGCTGATGAAGCCCATCTCGAAAAGCACACTGGGACATGCCGATTTTAGCAGTACCCAGAAGGCAGCCTGACGTACACCGCGATCGGTACGATGGAGCTTATGCACCAGCTGTTTCTGTACGTTCTCCGCATAGCGGAGCGACTGGTCCATATAGTTGTTCTGCATCAGTTCGAACATGATGTAGGAATCGACGGAACGCGGGTCGAATCCCTGGTAGGTCTGCTGGTAGCCGTCCTCCAACTGGATGACAGAGTTCTCTCGCATCGCCACGTCCAGGTTGGTAGACATCTTCTCGGTTCCCAGCACAAAGGTCTCGGCACCGTGTGCGGCACTGCTGGTGGAGGCATTGGTATGGATGCAGATGAAGAGGTTCGCATTGTTGCGATTCACGATGTTGGCGCGCTCTTGGAGGGGCAGGAAGATATCGGTCTGACGCGTATATACGACGTTGACCTCCGGATATTTCTCCTTGATATACTTACCCGTGAGCAGCGATACAATCAGGTTCAGATCTTTCTCCTTCAGGCGCTTGCCTACCGCACCGGCGTCCTTGCCGCCGTGTCCGGCGTCGATGACTACGGTATAGGGTTTCTTACCGGAGCTGCGCTGCGCAAACACGTCAGCCGTCGCCACGCTGAATAGCAAAATCAGCGGCAGAATTATCCATACTAATCGTTTTAAAGCCATAATATCCCAATTTGTGTGCAAAGTTACTATTTTTTTTGCAATAACAAAAAACTAATATACAAAATTCGCGCCAAAACGCGTATAATACGTTTTTTTTTGATTTTTTTGCGCGAGCGCTTGTGCGTATGGAAAATTTTTCGTATCTTTGCACACTTTTTGTATTGTAAAAAACAGTATAGCTTGCTATTGATATGAAACAGAGTGGCTTCACACACGAAGAAGAGCTGATGATCCAGCGCGCTTTCGAGGACATGCTGGCGGCCTATGAAGACCGCAGCGTGGGTCGGGTCAAGACCGAGCGCATTCGTCAGGCTTTTAACTTTGCGCACAAGGCGCACTATGGCGTGCGTCGCTTGAGTGGCGAGCCGTATATTCTGCATCCTATTGCAGTGGCTAAGATATGTGCGAGCGAGATCGGGCTCGGCAGTACCAGTATATGTTCGGCTTTGCTGCACGACGTAGTGGAGGACACGGACTACACCGTGGATGATATCCGCAACCTGTTTGGCGACCAGATCGCCGTAATCGTAAACGGGTTGACGAAGATCTCGGGTGGACTGTTTGGCGACCAGGTGTCGGAGCAGGCGGAGAACTTCCGCAAGCTGCTGCTGACCATGACCGAGGACATCCGCGTGGTGCTCATCAAGATTGCCGACCGCTTGCACAACATGCGCACCCTGGGTTCGCAGCCTAAAAACAAGCAATACAAGATAGCCGGCGAGACCCAGTTTATCTACGCCCCGCTGGCCCATCGTCTGGGTCTGTTCCCGATCAAGACCGAGCTGGAGGATCTGAGCTTCAAATACCAACATCCGAAAGACTATGCCGAGATAGAGGCCAAGCTGGAAGCCGTGCGCGAAGCGCATATGAAGTTCTTCGACACTTTCTCCGCGCCTATACGCGAAAAACTGAAGAGCATGGGTTATGAGTTTGAGGTGCGCGCCCGCATCAAGACGGTCTATTCCATCTGGAGCAAGATGCAGAGCAAGCAGGTACCCTTTGAAGATGTGTATGACATCCTGGCGGTGCGTATCATATTCCGTCCGAACGAGTCGCTCTCGGAGAAAGACCAGTGCTGGATGATCTACTCGGCCATCACCGAACTGTATCACCCCCACCCCGGCCGTATTCGCGACTGGATATCCACGCCCAAAGCCAACGGCTACGAGGCGCTGCACGTGACGGTGATGAGCAAGGACGGCAAGTGGGTAGAGATACAGATCCGTACCCAACGCATGAACATGCTGGCCGAGCAAGGACTGGCGGCCCACTGGAAATACAAGACGGGCGATGCGGACGATTCGCAACTGGAGGGATGGCTGCACAGCATACAGGAGGCGTTGCAGGATCCGGAGAAGGATGCGTCGGAGTTCGTGAGCCTGTTCCGCAACAATTTGTTCGTCCGCGAGCTGTTTGTCTTCACCCCTACGGGCGAAGTAAAGACCATGCCGCAGGGAGCTACGGCGCTGGATTTTGCCTACATGCTGCATACCAACCTGGGTGAGCATTGCATCGGCGCCAAGGTCAACCACGAACTGGTGCCTCTGAGCTACCAACTGAAGGGTGGCGACCAGGTGGAGATACTGAGCAGCACGAGCCAGCATCCGCAACACGAATGGATCAACTGGTGCGTGACGGCCAAGGCACAGAGTGCACTGCATGCCTACCTGCGCCGCGAAGAGACGCGCTATTGCAAGCACGGCGAGAAACTGTTCAACGACGCGGTCAGCATGATGGGCGAGGAGCAGAATGCCAACAAGATCCTGCACCGCATGCTCAACCACTACCAAATCACGCAACCGCACCAGCTATACATGCAGATCGGCCAGGGATTCATCTTGCTGGACAACATGCAGGAGATCGTGAATGCGAAGAAGGGATGGTGGAAACGCATGTTCTCGTCGGACGACTCGGACAACGACATGCCGCCCGCAGAGACAGCCGAGAAGCCCATCGTCAAGCCCGAGAAGGGCAAGGCGCAGACCATCGTCATCTCGGATGAGAACCTGGGCAAGCTGTACCACCTGAGCGACTGCTGCCGCCCCATACCGGGTGACGAAGTGCTGGGCTACTTGGCGCCCGACGGCACGATGCAGATCCATAAGATTGATTGCCACGAGGCACAGGTGCTCAAGAGTTCGTTCGGCAAGCGCATCTACTCCGCGACCTGGAACACCCACCGCGTACAGTCGTTTATCGAGACCATCGAGATACAGGGTATCGACAAGTTCGGCGTACTGATCCAGGTGCTCCAAACGCTGACCGAGCAGTTCCGTATCAACCTGCACGCCATCCACCTGACCTCCAACGACGGTATATTCGAGGGACAGATGGAGCTGTATGTCTATGACCGCAACGAGCTGTACGAACTCTTCTCCGCCCTACGCAAGATACCGGAGATAAAAAATGTAAAACGTATCGAAAACAAAGATAACTAACATACAAAAAAGATTTTAAATTATGAAGCGAATTTTTTCAATGCTCTCTATGGCTCTCGTAGCAGTAGCCATGATGGCGCAACAGCCTAAGATCACATTTGAGAAGACCGAGCACGACTTCGGCAAGATCAACGAAGCAGACGGTCGCGTAACGACTATCTTCAATTTCCGCAACGAGGGTATGGCTCCGCTCATACTGAGCAACGTACGTGCCAGCTGTGGATGCACCACGCCCAACTGGACCAAAGAGCCTATCAATCCGGGCGAGACGGGTCAGATCACGGTGACCTACAACCCCAACGGACGTCCCGGTCGTTTCCAGAAGACGATCACCGTGACCTCGAACGCCGAGGAAGCTTCTATGAAGCTCTATATCAAGGGTGAGGTAATTCCGAAGCCCGCACAACCTGCTCCGGATAGCTACCCCGTGAAGATGGGCGCACTGAGTCTGAAGAGCAACAACATCAACTTCGGTACAATCAAGAAAGGCCAGGCAGTGACCAAGGAGATTGAGTATGCCAACAAGACCGACAAGGATGTGACCGTAGCACTCATCCTGCCCGGCAAAGGCATGGACGGACAAGTGACGCTGGAGGTAGTAAAACCCAACGAGACCGGTAAACTGGTGTTTGTATTCAATAGCAGCCTGCAGAAGCTGTACGGTCCGATCGAGCAACAGGCATACGTGGTTGTGAACGGCAAGAAGTTGACCACCGCCGACTATCGCATCACGCTGAAGGCCGAGGTAGTAGAGGACTTTAGCAAGATGACCACCGCTGAGAAGCAGAATGCACCGATCCTGGACATCCCGGGTACGATCGACTTCGGCGTAGTAGCTGCCGGCAAGAAGAACCTGTCGAAGAGCATCGCCTTCAAGAACAACAACGCCAACGCGCTGCTCGTTCGTCGTATCTACAATGCCAACCCCGCTATCCTCAACTGCACAGCCACCGGTACGGTGAGGGCTAACAAGCAGGGCGTGCTGACCGTCAAGCTCAACACCATCCAGGACGGCAAACCCATGGCGGCAGGACAGTACAGCCGTCAGATCACGCTCTACACCAACGACCCGCAACGCTCGAAGGTGAACATCACCGTGAAATGGACCATTAAGTAAAAAACAACAAACGTCATATGGAGCATCCGGAGAATGACCCGCAATACAAGGGACTGACCGTCAACCAGGGCGTGGACAGCATGCCCGCCGTGAATCCCTACTTGTCTTTCAGACGCCGCAAGCAGACGCTTACGGCCGATGAGTACGTGGCCGGTATTCTCCGGGGCGACATGACGATACTGAGCCAGGCCGTCACGCTCGTAGAGAGCCACCTAATGAGCGACCAACGTATCGCCCAAGAGGTGCTGGCCAAGTGCCTACCCCATGCCGGACGCTCTATACGTCTGGGCATCACGGGTGTACCCGGTGCGGGTAAGTCCACCTTCATCGAGGCCCTCGGCACCGAGCTATGCAAGCAGGGCAAGCGACTGGCCGTACTGGCTATCGACCCCTCGTCGGAACGCTCGAAGGGATCCATCCTGGGCGACAAGACGCGCATGAACGAACTCTCGGCCGAGCACAACGCCTTCATACGCCCTAGTCCATCAGCAGGTTCGCTGGGAGGCGTGGCGCGTAAGACGCGCGAGACGATCGTGCTCTGCGAAGCAGCGGGATTCGATACCATCATGGTAGAGACCGTAGGCGTAGGACAGTCGGAGACGGCTGCCCAGTCGATGGTGGACTACTTCCTGCTGCTCCAGGTGACCGGCACAGGCGACGAGCTGCAAGGCATCAAGCGCGGCATCATGGAGATGGCCGACGGCATCGCCATCAACAAGGCGGACGGAAATAATATAGAACGCGCACGCGCGGCACGCGTGAGCTTCAAGAATGCGCTGGCACTCTTCCCGCCTCCCGCCTCGGGATGGACACCCCAGGCACTGTGCTGCTCGTCGATCGACCACAGCGGCGTGCTGGAGGTATGGCAAAACGTAGTGGAGTATATCGAGTTCACGCAACGCAACGGCTACTTCGACTACAAGCGCACCGAGCAAGCCAAGTACTGGATGTACGAGACCATCAACCAGGCCCTGCTGGACGGGTTCTACAAAAACGAACAAATGGAATCACTGATCGAACAAGCCGAACGTGACGTGCTGGACAACAAGATAAGCAGCTTCATCGCTGCACACAACCTACTGACCGAATATGGCCGAATTAAAAAACAATAAACGTAAAACCGCTACCACCGTCATCAAGGTGGGCGCCAACGAGATAGGCAAACTGCCTCCACAGGCTCCGGAACTGGAAGATTCGGTGCTGGGCGCCCTGATGCTGGAGAAAGAGGCCTACATGACCGTGGCCGACCTGCTGCGTCCGGAGTCGTTCTACAAGGACCAGAACCGCCATATCTACGAGGCCATCCGCGCCCTGGCTATCAAGGAGCAGCCGATAGACATCCTGTCGGTAGCCGAGAAGCTGAAGAGCCTGGGTACGCTGGAGGAAGCCGGCGGCGTGAGCTACCTGAGCGAACTGACCCGCCGCGTGGCCTCGACGGCCCACCTGCGCTATCATGCCCAGATCGTGTCGCAGAAAGCGACGGCACGCGACCTGATCGCCATGGCGGCCCAGGTAGAGGAAGCGGCTTA
>DFGU01000077.1:0-9386 GCA_002371785.1 Bacteroidales bacterium UBA3742 | reverse complement strand
CGTATGTCGAAGGCGGCCCTGAACGAGGGTAACATATCCGGCGTACCGTCGGGCTTTACGGCCCTGGATAAGATCACCAGCGGTTGGCAGAAATCCGACCTGGTCATCATCGCCGCCCGTCCTGCCATGGGTAAGACGGCGTTCGTGCTCTCGATGGCCAAGAATATCGCCGTGAACCTGCATCGACCGGTAGCGATGTTCTCGCTGGAGATGTCGAACGTACAGCTCGTGAACCGTCTCATCATGAACGTATGCGAACTGGAGGGTGACAAGATCAAGACCGGCAAGTTCACCAAGGAGGAGCGTAAACGACTGGATACCAAGATCAACGACCTCTATAACGTGCCCCTCTTCATCGACGACACGCCTTCGCTCTCCGTATTTGAACTGCGTTCCAAGGCGCGTAAACTGAAACGCGAACATAATATCGAGCTCATCATCATCGACTACCTGCAGCTGATGAATGCCCAGGGTATGTCGTTCGGTTCGCGCGAGCAAGAGGTGTCGATCATCTCGCGTAACCTGAAGGGACTGGCCAAGGAGCTGGACATACCTATCATCGCCCTCTCGCAGCTGAACCGTGGCGTAGAAGCCCGTACCGGCGTAGAAGGCAAGACGCCCCAGCTGAGCGACTTGCGTGAGTCGGGAGCTATTGAGCAGGATGCCGACATGGTATGCTTCATCCACCGTCCGGAGTACTACCACCTCTATAGCGACGAGAAGACCGGCAAAGACCTACGCGGACTGGGGCAGATTATCGTGGCCAAGCACCGTAACGGTGCGACCGACTCGGTATGGCTCCGCTTCATCGGAAAGTATGCCAAGTTCCAGAACGAGAACGATGCCTACGAGCCCGACGAGCAGCTTCCGCCACTACCGGACCCCACGCAGAACGTGGCATGGAGCGGTACATCTGCCATGAACCAGATGTCACCCGACGGCGCACGCATGGACAACGGCAACGACGAGGTGCCGTTCTAGTCAACAGAAGATAATAACTATAAACACAATACAACTGAATGCAACGAACAGAAATCAAAGAAGCACTGCGGTGCACATCCTATGGACAACCGATCAACGTACGCGGATGGGTTCGTAGCCGTCGTGGCAACAAGAACGTCTCGTTCATCGCCCTCAACGACGGTTCGACGATCAAGAACATCCAGATCGTGGTTGACCTCCAGCAGTTCACCGAAGAGCAACTCAAGCCTGTCACCACAGGCGCTTGTATCTCCGCCACCGGCACACTCGTAGAGAGTCAGGGTGCAGGACAGACGGTGGAGATCCAACTGACCGAACTGGAAGTATATGGCACGGCCGATCCTGAGAAATACCCGCTCCAGAAAAAGGGACTCTCGATGGAATTCCTGCGCACGGTAGCTCACCTGCGTCCGCGCACCAACACCTTCGGCGCCGTATTCCGCATCCGCCACCATATGGCGATGGCTATCCACACCTACTTCCATCAGCACGGCTACTTCTACTTCCATACGCCGCTCATCACGGCCAGCGACTGCGAGGGTGCCGGCCAGATGTTCCAGGTAACGACCAAGAACCTGTATAACCTCAAGAAAACGGACGATGGTCAGATCGACTACTCCGACGACTTCTTCGGCAAGATGGCCGCACTGACCGTGAGCGGACAGCTGGAGGGCGAGCTGGGTGCGATGGCGCTGGGCAAGATATACACCTTCGGTCCGACGTTCCGTGCCGAGAACTCGAATACCCCGCGCCACCTGGCCGAGTTCTGGATGATTGAGCCCGAAGTGGCCTTTATCCAGAAGGATGAACTGATGGACCTGGAGGAGGACTTCATCAAGTTCTGCGTACGCTGGGCACTCGACAATTGTATGGACGACCTGGAGTTCCTCAACCAGTTTGTGGACAAGGGGCTGATTGAACGTCTGCGCTCCGTGATCGATACCGACTTTGTGCGCCTACCCTACACCGAGGGTATCCGTATCCTGCAGGAGGCCGTGAAACAGGGTCATAAGTTTGAGTTCCCTTGCGAGTGGGGCGACGACCTGGCTTCGGAGCACGAGCGCTACCTGGTAGAGGAGCACTTCCGCAAACCCGTCATCATGACCGACTATCCGAAGGAAATCAAGGCCTTCTACATGAAGATCAACGACGATCAGAAGACCGTTCAGGGCACCGACGTGCTGTTCCCGCAGATAGGCGAGATCATCGGCGGTAGTGTGCGTGAGGAGAGTCTGGACAAACTGAACGAAGAGATTGAGCGCCGCCATATCCCGATGAAGGATATGTGGTGGTACCTGGATACCCGCCGCTTCGGCAGCGCACCGCATGCCGGCTTCGGACTCGGATTCGAGCGACTGATGCTTTTCGTGACGGGTATGCAGAACATACGCGACGTGATTCCGTTCCCGCGTACACCGAAAAATGCAGATTTTTAAATATTTTTTAACTTTAATTTTTTAATACCAATCTTTTATGAAAAAACTACTGACATTGCTGTTGGGTCTGGGGCTGACTATTTCAGCCATGGCTCAGACTACGTTGCGAGGTCAAGTGGTTGACGCCGGCACAGGCACGCCTATCTCGGGCGCTAAGGTGCTGCTCGGCAACCAGAACATCGCGACCACGACCAACGCTGCCGGAGAGTTCCAATTGCTCTATCTGGAAGCTACCGACGAAGAAGTGATTGTAGAAGCTGATGGCTATGTCGGCACCATCGAACTCGTCCTCCTCCAGGAGAACCAGACGCTCGACATGCCGGCTATCCAGCTCCAACAAGACATCGCCAAGCAGACTCAGGATGAGATCCTGCTCAACCTTACCGAAGAGGAGATGAACGATGACGAGGGACGTTCCCAGGCACAAGCCAGCGCCAGTTCGGCCACGACCGACGTCTTCAATTCAACCACCTCTTTTGCCTGGTCCACAGCGCGTTACCGCAACCGTGGTTACGCTTCCGCAGGTTCGGAGACCTACTACATCGAGGGTCTGAACTTCAACTCGGCAGAGCGCGGACAGTTCAACTACTCGGCTATGGGTGGTCTGAACGACGCCAGCCGCTACAAAGACGTACTCAACCCCATGGAGGCAACCACCTTCACTTTCGGCGACCTGGGCCAGTCGACCAACTACATGATGGGCGCCAGCCGCTATGCACAGGGATGGAAAGTGGGTGCAGCCGGAACGAACCGTAACTACAAGGCTCGTATCAACGCGACCTACGCCTCAGGCGTACTGCCGAACGGATGGGCCTTCATCGGCCAACTGGCATACCGCTTCTCGCCGTATATCGACAACAAGGGTATCATCGGTGAGGGTATCAAGTACTACTCGCTCGGCTATTTCTTCTCGGCTGAGAAGCAGTGGCAGAACGGCAACCGCCTGCGCCTACTCACCTTTGGTGCGCCGACCGAGCGCGGACAGAACGCAGCCGTTACGCAGGAAGTATATGACCTGACCGGCTCTATCAACTACAACCCCTACTGGGGTTACCAGAACGGCAAGGTGCGCAACTCGCGTATCGTTAAGTCGTTCGACCCGACCGTGATCGCTGCCTTCGACCTCAAGATCGATGACTGGCAGAAGATGAAGTTTGCTGTAGGTTACCACTATTCCTGGTATTCCAACTCGGCCCTCAACTACTTCAACGCGCCCGATCCACGTCCGGACTACTACCGCAACCTGCCTTCCGCTATGTGGGATGCACAGATCGGCAACCTCAACTACGAGACGTCGGCCGACCAACTCTACAAGGCTGACGGTACGCCCTACGGTTACGGTCTGTTCATCGGCGAGGACATGAACGGCAACGCGATGGGTTCGGCCTTCCAGGGTGCTGACGGCAACCTTGTAGGTCCGTCCGTCAATGCCGAGCAGTACAACACGCTGGTACGCCTCTGGCAAACGCGCGACAACAAGACCACTCAGATTGACTGGGACAACCTCTATGCCGCCAACTATGCCAACAATGCCAACAACCCCAACGGGGCTGCACGCTACTTCATCGAGCGCCGCCACAACGACATACAGGAGGCTATCGCATCCGTTAACTACCAGAATACCAAGTATGATCATCTCCGTATGACGCTGGGTCTGGAGGGTAAGTACTCGCAGGGTATCCACTATAAGACCATCGACGACCTGATGGGCGCTAACCAGTGGATCGATATCGATGCCTTTGCCGATCGTGACATCAAAGAGCTCGCTACCAATAGCGGTTTCACCCAGGCCGATATCGCCAATATCCGTAAGAACGAGATTCGTGACGGCTACGACAATATTATCAACACTACCGACCGTCGCTTCGGCTACGACTATCGCATCAACATGGGCAACATGAAGGCTTGGTTCCAGAACGAGTGGAACTTCCACGAGGTGGACCTCTTCTACGCCCTGCAGCTGAACTTCAACTCGATGCAGCGTACCTCCAATATGTACAACGGACGTGCATGGTACCTCACGACCCTGGCACAGCGTAACGATGCCAAGTACGGCACCGATACCTACTGGCAGTACCTCGGTCATAAGGCCCTCAACGATCTGGCTAACGGCATCAACACCGCACCGGGCAACCTGCTGATAGGTGAAGCACACTACTTCCTCGACCCGGCCTTCAAACTCGGATTGACATACAAGATCAACGGTCGTAACCGACTCAAACTGAATGCCCTGGCAGAGACACGCGCACCCTACGCACGCGATGCTTATGTTTCGCAACGCGTACACGACCGCGTAGTGAGCACCATTTATACCCACGACCAGGCTAAGTCGCTCAAGGACTTCTACGCTGCTAGCGAGAAGGTGGCTTCGGCCGACCTGACCTACGAGTTCAACTACCCGATCGTTCGCGGTCGCGTCACCGGTTTCTTCACCCAAACATGGGACGGAACCGAGCTCAACGGCTACTACGACGACGAGGCTCGTACCTTCGTCAACCAGGCTATGACCGGTATCGACAAGCGCTACATGGGTATCGAGGCGGCACTCTCCGTAAAGCTCGGCACCTACTTCACCCTGACCGGTGCAGCAAGCGTAGGCGACTATCGCTATACCAGCAACCCCACCGCTATCACTTCGGCTGAGAACGGTATGCCGATGACTCAGGAAATAGCTACCCAGGAGCTTATCTTCGAGACCGTGGACAGAGTGCTGCTCAAGGGCGTACGTCTCTCTACCGGTCCGCAGGCTAACGCCAGCCTCAAGCTCTCGTTCTTCCACCCCAAGATGTGGTTTGCCGACGTTACCGTCAACTACCACGACTGGAACTACCTCTCCGTAGCTCCTTCGCGCCGCATGCAGGGCCTCTACACCGGCCAGCGTACGGACGGTACGGCTGTCAACGGATGGTTTGGCGACGGCTATGCCAACGCTATTGCTACCACCGACGATATGCCGCTCAACCAGCCTACGATGGATGCCGATGGCAACGTCAACTGGCAGAACGCACAGCTCGACCAGAACGGCGTGCCTGTTCTCAAGTATCCGTATAATATCATGACCATGCAAGAGAACCTGGCCGCTACCAACCCGCTCAACCGCTTCATCATCGATGCATCGGTAGGTAAACTGATCTATCTGCCTAACCGCCAGCAACTGTCGATCAACTTGTCGGTGACCAACCTCACCAACAACACCCACTTCAAGACCGGTGGTTACCAGCAGGCTCGTCTGCCGCGCGCCGTACGTCAGGGTCAAGCGGACTATCAGAACTCGGTCATCACGGCCAATGCATGGAAGTATCCGTCTAAGTACTACTACGCTTGGGGCGTGAACTTCTTCCTTACTGTAACGTATAAATTCTAAGCACTATGAAGACTATAAAAAATCCTTTGTACTTCGTACTTAGTACTTTAGTACTTCTCTCGCTCACTGCATGCGAGCCCAAGGCCCTGACCGAGGACGATGTATTTGTCCAGGAGGCCAATCTGGATGCCCTGCTCGCCGATGAGAACCCCGAGGGATACAAGATATTCGAGCTCAACGAGTTTCTCGACACCTTCATGACCGAGAAAGGTAATTTCTGGAGCGATACCAGCCAGTACCGCGAGCGCGCTACCAATGGTAACGGCTTCTACCTCTTCTCTGTGGATACGCTGCCTACCTACGGTCGCGGAATCTATATCCGCGGACGCGTCACCACCGACGACTACGAGGGCAACTTCTACAAGTCGATGGTCATCCAGCAGATCGTAGGCGGCCAGCAGCAGAACCTGCGTATCTCCGTTGATCTGGGTTCCAGCCACGGTATGTACCAGATGGGCCAGGAGATCATCATCCGCTGCAACGGACTGGCCGTAGGTCGCTACTCCAACCAGCCGCAACTCTGCGTACCGTCCTACAACAATAATATCTACGCTATGAACGCGACACAGAAGGTAGGATGGGCACCGGGTCGTATCTCGGGTAGCGTCTTCCGCCGCAACACCAAGATGATCGGCCTGCCCGATCGCTCAAAGTTGCAGTACGATACGCTCAGCCTCTCGCAACTCTTCACCGAGATACCGCGCAAACCGACGATCGATGCTGCCGGCATGGACAGGGTGCGCAAGCTTGACGGACGACTCGTGGTGGTCAAGAATGTCCGCTTCAGCGGCAAGTACCAGGACGGTAGCAATATTGTGGACTGCGTAGTGGGTCACCCCGACTCGGTAGGCGGTGCCAATGTCTTTGCACCTTCTACCCAGAATATCGGTTACCCGCAAGGACGTCTGCTCTGCGATATCATGGATAATACTCCGGCTACCTCTGCCACAACCATCATGTGCTCCAACTCCGAGTATGCCAAGTTTGCCTACTTCTACCTGCCCGGCGCCAACAAGACCGGCGTCACGGGTTGCAAGGACTATGAGGGCACCGTTGCCGGTATCCTTGGCTGGTACCAGGACAATGCTAAGGATCTGACTGCCAGCGGTTTGGACGGCTACGAATGGTCGATTACCCCGCGCGGTATCGGTATCTCGGAGTTTGGCATCAAGGATGTAGTCATGTACTATCATGGCGACACCTCCGATCCGTGGACGCCTATGGAGTACGATCCTAACGACAAGTAATTGCGTGAGCTGGATTGATATCCTCATACTGATCATCCTCGTAGGGGGCCTTATTGAAGGCGCCCTACGGGGATTTATCCGTTCCATCGTGGGCGTGGTATCTACGGCCGTAGGTATCTATTTCGCTCGCCTTTTTGGTCAGGACGGTGCGGCCTGGCTATGCGAATTGTGGGACCTCCATCCCATGCTGGCCGAAGCCGTGGCTTATGCCCTCATCTTTGTGGTAATCAGTTGCGCAGTGTCGTTGCTGAGCCGCCTGCTGGGCGAACTGGTCAAGGCGGCCCACCTGAGCGGACTCAACCGCCTGCTGGGCGCCGTGGTCGGACTCGGCAAGGGTGCGCTGGCCGTACTCATCATCGTCTTTGCGCTCGGTCGTATCAACGAGGCTAAGCCCTTCATCTCTGAGTCTGTGCGCGCGCAGTCTATTCTCTACTCTCCTACCTACCGACTTGCCAATGCTTGTCTATCTCTCACTCGGAGCCAATTTGGGCAATCGGGAGCAGACGATCCGGAGCGCGATTGATCAGCTCGGCCGCGAGGCCGGACAGGTCACGGCTTGTTCGTCGTTCTTCTACTCCGAGCCCTGGGGATTTCGGTCGGAGCATGCATTCTGCAACTGTTGCATCGCGCTGCGTACCTCGCTTTCCCCTATCGATTTGCTCCACTATACACAATATATAGAACGCACGCACGGGCGCGCGCATAAGTCCACGGACGGCACGTACCACGATCGTACCCTGGACATCGACCTCATCCTCGCCTACGATGACGAGGGCCGCGAGATACGTCTCTCGTCCGACGAGCTGACGCTCCCTCATCCGCTCTGGACCCTACGCGATTTCGTAAAAAAACCGTTAGCGGAAATTCGCTAACGGTTCTTAAGCTGTTTTTTATGTTTATGTCTTTTGAATGATTAAACTTGCTAAGTTGTAGATATTGATGATAAAAAGTACTGAAAGTTTACTTTTGAGGACTTTTTAGCAGCAATAGATACATAAAAACGTAGTTTTTAATCATTCAAAAGGGTTTTTTATGTTTTTTTCTAAAATTATAATCCTCTAACTAAAAGCTTTCTGGTATGCCATTGCCCGTCGTAGAAGGCTTTTAGGAAATAGACGCCTGTGCTCAGCCCGTACCGCGTCGACAGTTGCTCGGCCGTCATGCCCTGCATGTCACCTTCCAGGATCGTCAGCAACTTGCCGCTCACGTCTATCAGGTAGAGCGTCGTCGGTCCGTGCGGCAGGTCGGGATTCGCGGCCAGGTCCTCGGCCTTGAACGGATTCGGAACAAACTGTCCCTCCTCATCCTGCTGCTCTTCTTCTGCTACGCCCGGCTCGCAATTCGGCATGGTCGTAAACTCCACAATGGTGCGCACCAGCATATCGTTCAGGTGCTCCACCTTCAGACTATCTGTCGTGGGCTTCAGGTGCTCACCGCCTATGCCCGAGTCGTCGGTCAGGAAGAAACTCGTACCGTTGGTGGTCAGTGCTATCTCGCGCATCAGCAGTTCACCCGACTTGTCCAATCCGCTGCATACTACGGGCACGATGCGAACGCCCATCGCGGCTGCGTTGCGCACCTGTTCGTGCAGCATCTGGATCGTAGCCGAATCGTCGTGGCAGGGTGCATCCAGCACCAAGAATAAGATCCGTGCTCGCGCCTCGTCGTTCCAGTCGGCTACGTTCAGCGCCGCCTTCAGTGCCTCCGGTACAGCTTCCTCAAAGTCGCCTCCGCCGCCGGCATGCTGACGGTCCAGGAACTGCTGCGTGAGGTTGATATCGCTCGTCAGTCGCGAGATACGCGTCAGGTAGTCATCGCCATGATCACGATATACCAGCGCTCCGGTACGGATCTTGAGGCCCTCTACGGCGCCTTGCGAACGGCGTATCACGTCCTTCATCTCGGCGCATAGATAGCGCAGCTCATCGCCCATCGAGCCAGTAGCATCTATGACGAACAGCACGTCCGCTTCGTCCTGTGCACCGCACGGTTCGTCAGTCACGATCCGGATCAGTCCCTCGCTATACGGACGGGCCTGTACGCGCTGTCCTTCGGCCGCAACGAAGAGTCCGTCCTGCGCTTGCTTGCGCGTCAGGCTTCCCCATAGCTCGGCCTTACCGGTATTGTCGGTGCGCGCCTGAAAGAGCGTCGTACCGCGGCTGTCGGTCAGCGCTACGTAGCGGTTGGCCAAGGGATAGCCTTTCTGGTTGGTTAGCTGTACGGTGAAGCGTTGCGTCAGGTGTAGTCCCCACTTCGGCACAAACTTCGCATGCGAACCCAGAACAATGCTGTCCCATAGTGTCCATTTTGCGAAGTCGTTTACCTCACCTGCGGTCAGCAGTCCGGCGCGTGCACTGT
>DFGU01000082.1:17228-25525 GCA_002371785.1 Bacteroidales bacterium UBA3742 | reverse complement strand
CGCGTTATGCCGAGGATGCTATGGACCGGGCGCGTACGCAGCAGCGTTATGCTGCGGATGCCTGGGACCGCTACCGCACCCAGTTGCGCTATGCCCAAGAAGCCGATGAGAAAGCCGCCGAATACCTGCGACGCGCAACGAAGAGTTAAAATTCGCAAAGATTGAGTACATAAAAAAATACGCGTATTTGAGATAAGAATTATCCCTATCAATAACTTATGGAAACAAACAGAACGCAGGCGCAATCGACGGGTAAGTCCTGCCTGCCCATACTGGTCATCATGGGCTTGATTATTTTGGCTGCGGTGGTTTATTACCTGCCTGTGACGCAAGAATGGCGTACGTATCGGGCGATTACCCATGCGGAATCCAAGGAGGCCGAAGAGGAGGCTGTGAATTCGTATATTTTGGCATTCCCCTATGGTAAACATATAGAGGAAGTCTTGTACCGTAATGTCCAACTTCATCCGAATGACGAAAGCAGCTATCAATTCTATCTGGACGACTTTCCCCAAGGCGAGCATGCAGCCGAGGTGAACCAGCAACTCGAGCAGCTCTATTACAGAAGGATACGCTATTATGGCACTCAAATGACTAACGTAACAGCCTATCTGCAACATTATCCGCAAGGCGCTTATGCGGACGAAGTGAACCGTATCTGCGATAGTATTTGGGATAGCAAGTTGGATAACTATCGCGCAACTAAAAACACGAAGAAGTCAGCCAAGGCGGTACGCTATTTCGAAGCACTGCTCGACTACATGAAAACCCACCGCCAGAATCAACTAACGATCTCTACGCATCCTACTATCCATCTTAAAGACTATTCCGAATATAGTCGGGAGATTCGCGAGGTCATAGAGACCCCGGGTAACTATAGTATATTACTGCCTGTCAAGGGCAACGTCGTTTCGATCAAGGAGAACTTCTCTTCGCGAGACAAAGCGGCACTCAATAACATACTGAGCGACGGCCTCCAGAAGAGTTTCGATGAGATATTCACTCCCGGATTTATACAGGTGGTTACCGGTAGTTATACGGGCAATAAGAACGAAACAAACCCCACCATTCCTATGGCGCAGTTTGATTATGTGATCAATAGCCAGGAAGATGTTATCGGCGGTAAACGCTATCCGCATCTATGGACATACGCGGTGAATAATTTGCCTAAGAATTATCTGGTAGGTATATCCATCTCCTTCCATGTGCGGTTTACTATTCCGGATTCGGACGTTATTTTCGAATATTCGGGTAAGGGCACTCCCGAAAAGGACATACCGTTTGTCGTAAATATCAGCGACGGCTATCGACGAATGACGGAGATCAGTTTCTCGCGCTTTGCAGACGATATGTATGCCAAGTTTGGTTTGGCTAAAGTATATGATTACTAATTAACCCCTAAATATTAAACGATTATGATTGGAAGAATTATTGGTATTCTGGTAAGTGTTGCTCTTATCATCATGGGCCTTTCGGGCGAGTATGTACTCAAGGGCACCGAGAGCTCGACAGCCCTTGTAGTAGTCGGTTTCCTGTTCCTGCTTTGGGAAGTCTTTGGTCTCGTTCGCGACAAGAAGAAAGAAGACAACAACGAGAACAACACTGACGCACCGGCTGAATAAAGACCTGCATTCTGCAAAAAAATCGCACATAAATTGGCATATGTACGATTTTTTTTGCGTATGTCAGAAAAAAGCAGTAATTTTGCACCGCAAAAAGAATCATGAACTGAAATATTTTGGTATTATGAAGAAACTACTATCCGTTCTTCTGCTTGTGGCAGCGTTGACGTCGGCCGCAACAATCCAGGCACGCAATATGACGCTTGCCGGTTCGATAGGCCCCTACAAAATCCACATGGTACTGAACGACAATACCTATGAGGGGTATTACTATTACGATAAAAATCCGAAGTCTCGTTTTAAACTCCATGTATCCCGCGAGAGTGAGTGTACTGATTACGAAATGGGACAGGTCTATTATTGCGACGGCTGTTCGCATCTGACATTGCAGGAATATACGCCTGCCGGCAAGAACTCCGGGCAATTTTCGGGCGTAATCACCTATAAGATGCGCATGGGATATATGCATATCAATTTTTCCGGCACGTTCCTCAACAAAGGCAATGGAAAGCAATACGAGTTTGGCGTAGGACGAAGAGAAGAAATCTAGGAACGTGACAAAACGACTGCTACTCTATATAGTCTGTTTGTTGCTGGCGATGCCGATATGGGCGTTGCAGGAGACAGTGACGGTCTCTGCCGGCGATACGGAGACGCTCCCTACATCGGTCAGCGACGGCGTGCAGGCTGTGGCCGACGCACTCGGACTGACCTTGCTGGGATGGACGCCGGGCGAGATTGCCGACGGACAGCGTCCGGCGACCTATTACGGCCTCGGCGCAACGGTGACACCGGCTGTGGAAACGACATACTATGCCATGTTTGCCCGTGCAGACGGAGGCGGCGAACTGATGCTCCGCCAATGCGCTTCGCCGGCCGACGGCGATACGGTGCTACTGGCAACGGTGTCCGGAACGAGTTGCTGGATGCCTAGAAATGCATTTACCGAAAATATGGCTGTAGATACCATACACTTAAGATATTCGGCGTCTCTACTTAAGATATCTGATGCCTTGGCGGATACATACGGATGGGTATATCTTGAGCAGGAGGATAGTAAATTCCAATTGCGGTCGGTGAATTATCCGACGTATTATCTGAATGCGACAGGTTCTGCGGTGAGGTGTGGAAGTTCGGGTAATTTGAATATGCAATTATCCGGCGGTTTCATGTATTGTCCGGCGGTAAGTAAGTTTTTGTGCGTCACAATTGTAAGTGGCAATTTGCGTTTTGCTCCTGTAGCATCAGCTCCGGGAGATCAGACGTTCTCGTTCTATCGCAAGGAGCGGTATGTGGATTTTGCGACCACTATCGGGCAGGTGCCGGGATGCGACAACTGTTTTATATACGTGCCATAACCTATGCCGCACCAGATAGCCAACGACATATTGATTCCGGAGATGGAGCGCATGCTCAACGAGGGTAGGGAGGTGCTGTTCACGCCCAGCGGTGTCAGCATGCGGCCCTTCATCGAGGGCGGACGCGATAGCGTGGTGCTGCGTCGACCGTCAGCGCCTATCCGCCGAGGCGATATACTGCTGGCGCGATATGTTCGGTCTGACGGGAGCGAGACCTACGTGCTGCATCGGGTGCTGCGGGTGGAAAAGGATGGCACGGTCGTGCTGCAGGGCGACGGAAACCTGCTGGGCGAGGAACGGATTCGGTCTGAGAATGTGCTGGGTATCGTCATCCGCATCCAGTGGCCGAGCGGACGCCGCAAACCCATGTGCCGCGGACGGCTGTGGCAAGCGCTCATGCCCGTGCGTCGCTGGCTACTCAAGATCTACAGGCATAGCCTGCTGAAAATAGCATATTAGAGTCGAAAGTCGAAAGAAAAAAGGTGCTTCCGAGCACTCCGATAAATAACGCATAAAATTTATAATAGCATATGAAAGTTATTAAGGGATTTAAACTTCGGCCGCTGGGCGGCGAGTACATATTGATCGGCGAGAGTGTGGAGTTGGTCAATTTCAACAAGATGATCACCATGAACGAGTCGGCCGCCTACCTGTGGAAACAGGTGCAGGACCTGGAGTCGTTCGACAATCAGCTGCTGACCGACCTGTTGCTGCGTGAGTATGAGGTCTCGCCCGAACAGGCCGCTACAGACGCTGCCGCTACCGCCGCTCATTGGCTGGAAGCCGGCATCGTGGAAAATTGATTTTACGAAAAAAACATTAAAAACCGGTCTGCTGATTGATTCAGATTATTGCATAATCCTTATCTCTGGCGAGACATAATCTATTATCAGATATGTTTTTTTTTTTTTTTTATTTTAATATAGTACAGAAGAAATTGCGCGAAAAGGGGGCGCAAAAGTATACTATTTTTAAGATAGAGTATACTTGGCTTGGGAAAAAGCAATCCGAATTTGCAGGGTTGCTTTTTTTGTTGTAATTTTGCACCGTGGAAAATATGGGACTGCGCGTTCTTAGGTGGTTTTTGATAAGGAAAACCTGAGACGCGTAGGGCTTGAGGGGGAGGAAAGGTTATGGGTTATGGGTTATGGGTTACGGGTTACGGGTGAAAGGTGAAAGGTGAAAGGTGAAAGGACTCCGCTAGCCATTGGAAATTAAGAATTAAAATTTAAAAATTAAATACATTTAAAGAATGAAAAAGATTTTTACTATTTTGTCGATTATCTTGCTGAGCTGCGGCGCATATGCTGAGCTGGCATACAATTCGACGCTGTCGCAGAGCGACTTTAACAACAAATCTACCGTTGTTAAGAAAGAAGGTACCATCGAGTGGGATGGCGGTGCTGTTCGTTGCGGTGGATCCAGTACGGGTATCACTTCGGGGCCTGCATGGAACTGGGACGATAAGTATTTTGACGTAAAATTGGATGCCGGTGTGCCCAATAAGTTGACCTTTCAATACAAAGGTAATTCCGGAGCCTCCACACAAGTTGAGTATTATGTTAAGGAGAGTGTTGATGGACAAACATGGACTGATTTGTGGAGCACGACTAGTAATACTACCAGTTATGAGAGTGTCTCCAAAAACTTGAAAGCGACTACTAAGTATCTCCGTTTCTGCTGGAGTGGTAACTTTGCAGGTTATTTCAAGGACATTAAAGTAACCGAGAAGATTCTGATGGGTACGCCGAATCCCGAGACGCTGGACTTCGGTACGGTGAAGGTGGACGACCAGGCTGAGCAGACCTTTACGCTGGGTTGGACCAACCTGACCGGTACGGCTACCAGTTCGGACAGCCATTTCTCGGTAACGCCGGACGCATTCGGTGAGATTGGTGCTAATCTGCAGAATACGACCTTTACGGTAACGATGAGCACCGCAGAGGCAGGTGTGTATAGCGGAACAATCACGTTAGAGGGTCGTGACAAGTCGGCTCAGGTGGCAGTTTCGGGTACAGTAGAGAAATACAACCAGTCGATCAACTGGGAGCAGGCAGAGACCGTTAACTACGGCGCTACGTTGGCTCAGGCTACGGCTACCAGCGGTTTGGATGTAACTTACGAGATTGCCAATCCGGCTGTAGTGAAATACGAGAACGGTGTGCTGACCCCTATCTATGCCGGTACGACTACCGTAACGGCTAAGCAGGCCGGTAACTACAAGTACAATGCGGCTGCGGACGTGGTAAAGACTATTACCGTTGTGGCTCCTACTACCTATGGCGAGTTCCAGCAGAGCAGTTGCGATGAGGCAGTGGTATTTAATAATCAGAGCTATGAGGAGTCGTTTGCAGACGACGTGAATGTTGGTAAGAACTATATGGGTGGTGACTCGATCGTACACGTACTGATCACTATCAACCACGCTACTTCCGGCAGCGACAGCAAGACGATTGCCTATGGTGCAGAGGAGAGCTGGAACGGTATTGACCTGTCGAGTTATACGGTAGGTAAGCACGAGATTCCGTTTAATACGACCAACCTTGCCGGATGCGACTCTACGGTAACGCTGACGCTGACTGTAACGAAGCAGAATGCTATTGAGGTGCCTGTTGCGCTCAGCTTCTGCGAGGGCGATCAGGTAGCGTATCGCGATACGACCTATACCGAGGCCGGAACGGATGAGATTTTGGTTGAGGGCGAGACGGTAGATACTGTATATCAGGTGACTGTAACGGTTAATCAGCCGTACTATAACGAGGATGATGAGACCAAGACCGTAGGCGAGGCTGTGCTCTTCGAGGAAGACGGCTGGCTGCTGCGTGGCGAGACGCCGGTAGAGGGTGTGTATATGACCACCAAGGCTGATACCGCTGAGCTCTGGTTTATCCACTACGGCCAGACCGTACTGGGTTGCGATAGCGTAGAGCGCCTGAACGTAACGGTAGAGCTGCTGGATCCGGTAGAGACGGAGAAAGAACTGGAGATGTGCGAAGGCGAGTCGGTAGAGTATCGCGGCGTAGAATATAGCATCGCAGGCGAGTATCCTGTGCTGGTAGAGGACGCTGTTCGCGACACGCTGATCAACGTGATCGTAACGGTTCATGAGAAGGCTTATGCCGAGATTGAGCGCACCGTATTGGCAGGCGAAGTACTGACCTTGCCGGAAGGTGAGTGGCAGCTGGGTGATCTGACCGTTAGCGGCACTTACGAGACGCTGCGTGGCGATACGCTGGGGCTGGAGATGTATCAGTATGATGAGACGGAATTCGGCTGCGAGAGCGTCGTAAAACTCATCGTAACGGTAACGCCTAACTATGAGGCTGTAGAGAATGTAGAGACCGTCGAGAAGGCAGAGAAATTCTTCCGCAACGGTGTGCTCTATATCCGTCGTGGCGACCGCCTCTTCACGACCGATGGCCGTGAGGCAGAGTAAGCTGAAAGCCGTCAGCATTCAGCTGTCAGTATTCAGCTGTTGATAAGCAAATTAAGCGTCCTTCGGGACGCTTTTTTTTTGTGTATTTGGATAGAAAAAAACTAAAAAAGTCGTTAGTCATTGGTCGTTAGCCATTGGTTATTTATTTGACTCCGGAGGCACTCCGGTTTTTGAGGTTTTTGTTTCTGAAATTCAGCCTTTTGCAGCAAAATTTTTATACCATTTGTTAATATTCGGTTGTACAATATTAATAATCGCGCTCCCGCGCGCGTATAAAATTTGCGTATATGAAAGAAAAATATTAATTTTGTGCACTATTTTGAGATAGTATGGCTCATATAGTTGTGAGCAATCTTAACAATAGTAAATTAGAGATTAACAATCGTGCACACACGCACGTATGAGAGAAAGCATGGCAACGGAGATTCGGAAATATGCGCCGCAGGGCGAGGTGGTGATTTACCAGACAGAGGATGGTAAGTCGCGAATCGACGTGATGCTGGAGAACGAAACCGTATGGCTGACGCAAGAGCAGATGGCTGCGTTGTATGACCGCGACAAGACGGTAATTACCCGCCATATTAACAATGTTTATAACGACGGTGAATTGGATCGCAAAAGTACAAGTGCAAAATATGCATTCGTACCTGAGACCCGCGAAAGACAATACGAAGTTACACTTTACAATCTTGACGTTATTATCGCAGTAGGCTATCGGGTGCGCAGTCAGAGAGGTACGCAATTTCGCAAATGGGCGACCGAGCGACTGAAGGAGTATATTGTTAAGGGCTTTTCGATTGATGCAGAGCGGCTGAAAGGCAATGCAGGAGGACAATACTGGTACGACCTGCTGGCAACGATCAAAGATATCCGCTCCTCGGAGAAAGTGCTTTATCGCCAGGTGTTGGATCTGTATGCAACAAGTGTGGATTATGATGCGAAGGCAGAGGATACGATATTGTTCTTTAAGATGGTGCAGAATAAGTTACACTATGCCACGCACGGACAGACGGCTTCGGAGTTGATTTATCATCGTGCAGATTCGGAGCAGCCGTTTATGGGGCTGACGACCTTCAAGGGAACGCATCCGACGCAAGCAGACGTGGTGATAGCTAAGAACTATTTGAGTGAAGAGGAATTGAAGAAGTTGAATAATATGGTATCGGGTTATTTTGATTTTGCGGAGAACCGAGCTATGGAGCATATCCCGACGACCATGCGAGAGTATAGAGAACTCCTGGATCGAATCCTTTCGGCGAACGGATCGCCGGTATTGGACAATGCTGGAAGTATCTCGGCAGATGAGGCTCGCACAAAAGCAATCGCGGAGTACCGAAAGTACCAAGTTCGCGCCTTGACGCCGGTAGAACAAGCCTACTACGCTTCGCTGAAAGCGATAGAGGCAACAACGAAGAAGAAAAATAAATAGAAAGTGCCAAAGTGCCACGACAAAAATTGAAGTTTGCCAACTTTGTCACTTTGTCACGACAAAAACAAAACCGTCAAACCGTCACGACAAAAAGATTGTCGGATGATATCCGACCTAACAGACGTTGTTTAGGAAGGGGTGAGGTTGGGGTGATGAAGGGGTAAGAACCAACGAATAACTAACGAATAACTAACGAATCACTAACGAGTATCTGAGGGTAAGGGGAGGAATGGCTTGCGGAGGATGCGAAAATGTCGTATAAAATACGACGACAACAGACAAAGTGAAGCGGCATTAAATGCCGAGACAATAGACAAAGTATGGCCGGTATAAAATACCGGGTCAATAGACAAAGAGAAGCGGCATTAAATGCTGAGACAATAGACAAAGTATGGCCGGTATAAAATACCGGGTCAATAGACAAAGAGAAGCGGCATTAAATGCCGAGACAA
>DFGU01000082.1:0-17068 GCA_002371785.1 Bacteroidales bacterium UBA3742 | reverse complement strand
AGTATGGCCGGTATAAAATACCGGGTCAATAGACAAAGAGAAATAGACAAAAAGGACAATGTGGACAAAATGGACAGAGATAATCTCAATAATCTCAATAATCTCATTAGTCTCATTGCAAAAATATAATAAAACGGAAATTTAAGGTTAAAAAAGATATGAAAAAGATTTACAAAGTTAATAACATTTTTAGTGAAGCCTTTCTAGGCGGAGGCCGCTCTTCCCGTTTAACGGAACGACGCTCCGGGTCTAGGATTAGCCGGACAAAACCCGCACTTACTATGCTTGCACTCCTCATGGTGTGCCTGTTTGGCGTGAATGAGAAGGCATGGGGAGGAACTGTGAACTTAAACGTTACAGCGCAATCCTCACCGACGGAAGGTGGTTTTGTGTATGTAAATACCACAAATAGTGCGCCTAGTTCATATAGTAAAACTTGGGATGATGCACCGCAAGATGGAACTTCTTGGGGCACGAAATGGACTGGTTATACAACTGTAACTAAAGATTTCTATTTATTTGCAAGTGCAGCTGATGATTATTCTTTCAAAGGATGGTCAAAGAATGCATCGGATAATTCAGGTAGCACAACGAATGGTTATCACATTCAATTGTCTGGAAAGAATAATGATAATAAAACCGATGGACCATATTATGCTATTTTTGCTAAGTTTAAACCTTCTACTACTGAGATAGATTTCGGAGATGTGGCGTATAATTCTGGAACGTATACGGACACTCTTACGATAGATTGTCATAATGTGGGAACATGGAGCGCTCTTAATGGATTGAGTAGCATGTTAAGTGCTTCAATATCTAACAACAAAGGTGATAATACGCAGCATACTTGTACTGTTACTGTAACCCTCAATACTACTACTGCAGGTACATATAATCAAACTTTAAAAGTTACTACCTCGCGTGGTGGAACGATCAATGTAACTGTTAAGGCAAAAGTAACAGCTACGCCTTCTTATACATGGAATATCGACGTGTGGAACGCAAATGGTACCATGAAGCGAGATGTATATGTAGGAGAGACGATTAATAATGTTGTTACAACTCCAAGTAGTGGAACTAAGACGTACACTATCGAGAATTGGACTTCTACGGTTGGTAATAATACCGGAGCAACGAAACCGACGTTTACAGACAATACTTTGTATTGTACGCAGGCGGGTACGCTGACGTTGCGCATTGCTCAGGAAGCAGAGACGAATGGATTCAATGCAGGTGGTAGCACTATTAATATTGAGATTAAGAAGCGTCCGAATCCGATGACTTGCTCTTGGGGAAGTTGGAGCAAGAATGTGAATTTTGATAGTCATACAGCTGTAACCTTTACTTCGGCGAATACAGAGGCGGGTGCTCCGGCAGTAACCATTTCGAAGGTTTCCGGAGGTGCAGTTGCTGATTATAATTCAAGCACAAAGAAGATTGATGCTAACCACCGTGATGGTACTGTAATCTGGGAAATAGAGCAAGTTGAGAATTACAAATACGTCCGTGCGTATGAGAAATGTACGGTGAATGTAGGTACTGTTTCTGCTCCGGATTGCGACATTCTCTTATATTCATCAGATCCTGATAAAGAGGCGTCTAAGATTAGTGCAATTACGTTGAATGGCCTTGGCGTAGCAATGACATTTGATATAAAATACAAAGGCGCAGGGGGTAAAGTTAAGGTAAAGCGAACCTATAATAATGGCAATTCTGACGAAACGGAATATACTGCAACTGCATTTGCTGATTACACAAACAGAAGTATAACTTTAGGCGCAAATGTATCGAAAGTAGAATTTGTTAAGAAAGGAACGGATGATCCATATATCAATACTATCCGCGTAATGCGCAAGAAGTATTTTGATATTGAGAATAAGGCTGGTTCGGCAATCACGGAAATGACCATGCCGTTAAATATCCACGGTGGTGTAGTAAAACGTGATACGTTCTACATTGATTATAGTACGTGTGAAGGAACAATCAAATTGGAGAATCATCATCCGCGTATTAAGTTTGCTGCTACTAATTCAAATTCGTATTCGTTCTCTACAGTAACGGCACATCATGATCGTCCCGCAATTGCGTTGACCTATACTTCGCCTGCTAATGATGCAGAGAATATTACGGATACGATTTATATTTATACTCCGTCTGATTATAAGAAATTGATTATTCACGCGCAGTCGAAAGGAAAACTGCAAACTATGTTGCATTATATCGGTAATGCTTCTTATACGACCGATGCGAAGAACATTGCGGCAACAGCGTTGTTTGAGGTGCGTGACGAAAATAACGACTTGGTCGCAAATCCGGTTATTACGCTTGGTACCGGGACTACTTCGAATGTGACGTTGGCAAACGATAATAAATCGATAGCTTCGTTATGTGGTAACTCGAATGATGGTACACCAGGTAATATTACAGCATATTATGCTGGAGATGGAGCCTATGAGGCGGCTACGAATAATGTTCTTAGTCAGAATTTCACGATTAACCGTTTGAAAGATGAGGTAAGTTTCGATAGCGGCTATGAGTCTATGGTAGTAGGCGAAGAGATTGATTTGACCGAGTGGGCAACCTCGTGTACTTCAGGAACGGATATTATCGTTACTTCAGTATTCAAGGATTATATTGTCATCGAAGATGGTAAGGTGAAAGCTGTAGCAAAAGGTAATGGCCGTCTTCGCGCTGCATCGGCAGGAGACTGCACCTATAATTCGGGAGTGAAATTCCTAAATATTGCCGTCCGCAATCCGGAAGACCCGTGCGAAAGTTCGTTATTGTACTCGTCGAAGTTGATAAAAGTAGGTGCGTACTCGCATCCAAGCTCCAATCCTGTGACATACACTATTCCGGATGGTCCGCAAGACAAACTGACATTCAAAGTGTGGAAAGTGTATGCTGCTACCCAAGAGGCGACTTTGCAAATCTTGGATAAGAACAATAATGTATTGACGAACGGAACGATTAACTATGGCGTAGGCAGTTTATCTGATAGCGAACCGGATGCTCCCAACAAGGAGATTAATATGGCAGATTATCCAGGCGCTAAGAAACTGAGATTCTATGGTGGAGGTACGCTCAATAAGTATTTCAGTGAGGTGCGTATCTCTCAAAAAGCTTATTTGACAGCGAGCACAAGTTCCGTTACAATGAGCACCGTGCAGGCTTGCGATACAGCTAAGGGTCAATTTACGGTAGATTACTCCGATGTATCGCATATCCAACTTTCTCAGACGAACAATGACTTTAGTTATGAGATATGGGATGGAGAGACCAAATTGATTGGATTTGAAAACGGTTGTAAATCGTATGGTACCTATACCGTTAAGTTCTGCTATGTTCCGCAAGCAAAGGGCCCTTATAGCAATACGGTAACGATTTCGGCTTCCGGTAAATCGCAAACGATCACATTGAACGGAACGGCTACCAAACCGGATCGTGAGATTGTATGGGATATTCCGACGGGTAATACGATTACAGCTACGCAGTCTTTGGACTTGACGGCTTATGCAGAGACATCCTGTCAGAGCCCTGCCGGAAGTGTATATTACACCGCTTCTCCTGCTGACGCTGTAACGATAGACGGAAACCACATTACCTTTAAAAAGGCAGCTACCGTTACTGTAACGGCTCATACGGTTGCTTCAGATGATTACAATGATGCTCTTCCGGTAGATAAGGTATGGACGGTGGGTAAAATTGGCACGCAAATGAGAACGTTGCCGACGATCACATCGACTATCACTTATGGCGATAACTCGTCTGTTGTGACCTATGACAACAATAGTTGGGTGGCAGAAGATACACTGAATCATGAAGTGGTTACTGGAATAATCGTCTATAATGGCCCGGCTTCGTTCGACGCGGCTGGTCTACAGGATTTGACCTTTTACTTCTATCCAACAGTTAACGCGCAAACATATGATGTGTGTCTGTTCACCGTTCCGGTAAATGTTCAGAAGTTGGAAACACTGAATGTGCCGGTAGCGCTGAGTTTCTGTGCAGGCGAATCAGAGACGTTCCATGGTAAGACCTATACGACAGCCGGAACGGACCAGATTAATGCCGTAGGTGCTACGCGTGATACGGTTTATAATGTGACCGTGACCGTACTGCAGCCGACAACGGGTACGGATAGCAAGACGATCACTGTTGGTGATAACGAGAGTTGGCACGAAATAGACCTGTCCGGTTATGTAGTAGGTTCGCACGAAGTAGAATACCATACAACGAATGTGGCAGGTTGTGACTCGACTGTAACGCTGTCGTTGACGGTGAATAAGATCGAGACGCTGAATGTACCGGTAGCGCTGAGTTTCTGTGCAGGCGAATCGGAAACGTTCCATGGTGAGACCTATACGACAGCCGGAACGGACCAGATTAATGCCGTAGGTGCTACGCGTGATACGGTTTATAATGTGACCGTGACCGTACTGCAGCCGACAACGGGTACGGATAGCAAGACGATCGTTTGTGGTGCAAGCGAGAGTTGGAATGGTATTGACTTGTCGGGCTATGCAGTAGGATCGCATAGCGTTGAGGCTGTGCTGACAAATGCAGTAGGTTGTGACTCGACTGTAACGCTGACGCTGACGGTTAGTGCTCCTTTCAACGAGTTTACGAATGCAGCAGGTGATGGCGATTGGCAGAATCCGGCTAACTGGACGTCTGTTCCTACCGGAAGTGAGCCGAATGTGATCGTTAGCGGTGCATTGGAGATTGATGAGAATGTGACGGTAGGTAACTTGACGATTGAGAATACCGGATCTATTGCTGTCATCACCGGCGGTACGCTGACCGTGAAGGGTACGAGCGAGGATCGTTCAGAGTATGGCGATGTACATGTACTGAACGATGGCGCTATCCATCTGGGCAGTAGCGCGGATCTGCAAGTACGTCACTTTACCTTGGATGCGAAGCTTGGAGATGCTGACAATGCCGCTGCTTCCGGTCAGGTAGATAGTGTGTCAAATTTGCATGTAAATGGTGATGCCTATTTCAAGATGAGCTTTGATGTAACCGGACAGATTACTTATGGATGGTATGACTTCGTTGTACCGTTTGAAGTGGATGCTCTGAACGGGGTATTCGCTGAAAATGGCACACCGGTCATTTATGGTACAGACTATATTATTATGAGCCATAGTGAAGAGATGCGTGCTCGTAATCAGAAAGCATGGAATACCTTCACCGGAACACTTGAACCGGGCCGTATCTATACGATTACGTTCGAAGAAACGAAGATCTGGAATACGTTCCTCTTCAAGAAGAAGGCCGGTTCTGAGTTGGCAAACAGCGGTACGTATACCTCTGATTACTCTTCGGCTATCGGTGAGGCTCAAGACCGCGGATGGAATGGCTTCGGTAACGGAACATTGCAACATCGCGAGTTGACCGACTTGTCCGGTATCTCGAAAGTGCAGATGTATAACCATACCTGGAACCGCTATGATGTTATCGATGATGCAGAATGGAATACCAAAGCATTGGCCGTAGGTACGGCGTTTAGTATTCAGGTAGGCAGCGTACAGCCGGTTGTATTGGTAGAAGCTGATGCAGAGAAACCGCTTCGTGCTCCGCGTATGGATGCTCGTATGGTAGATGAGTTCTGTCTGACGCTGACCGTTGAATCTGCAGATCGTTATGCCGACCGTCTGTGGGTATCGGCGAGCGAAGAGGCTACGGGTGAGTACGTGATTGGACGCGACTTGCTGAAGATGGGTACTCCGACCAGTGCTAAGGTAGCGCAGATGTGGACCGTCAACAACGGACTGAACCTCTGTGATATCGAGATGCCGCTTGTAGGTAATAACGCCAGCACCCCGCTGAACCTCTATGCGCCGCAGGCAGGTACGTATGAGATTGCCGTAGAGAAGTCTCCGGCAGACGCTACGCTCTATCTGACCAAGAACGGACGCGTAGTATGGAACCTCTCGATGAGTCCTTATACGATCGACCTGACGAAGGGTACAACCAGTGGCTATGGTCTGCGCATCGTAGCAGATCGTCAGACGACGACGGATGTAGAGAACTCGGAGATCGAAAACCAGAGTGTTCGCAAAGTGCTGATAGACGATAAGATCTATATCGTTACTCCGGACGGAAAGATGTACGATATCGTAGGAAAAAGTGTAAAATATTAAGAAATATTTGCGTATTTCGAAAAAAAGCAGTATCTTTGCACGATTTTTGAACAGAAATGAAGAAGACGTACTACATACCGACTACAGACGTGGTGAAGATCGAGGGCCAGAATCCTTTGGCTATCGGTAATACAAGTGGTCATAGCAACATGGCTCCTTCACGTCAGGATAAGCCGTTCTAAGGCTAAAGGTAAGATACGAGAAAAGGCAGCGATGAGCTGCCTTTTTTCGTGGTGTGCAAATATTGTTACGTTCGCACGGTTGTGCGAATAACAAGTCTTTACCGTAAAAACCATAAATATATTTTAATTTTTACGATAAATCCTTGTGTATTCCAAATATTTGTTGTACCTTTGCAGAAAATTTATTGCAAGTACAATAATTGTAAGTACAATAATTGTGAATGCGATGAAGGCAATCAACTGTATAAGTATATGAAAAACAATCAGATGAATCCATTTGTGATCGGAAAGTATGTGTCCTCAGATTACTTCTGCGACCGAGAGAAAGAGACGGAGATGCTACTTAAGCAAGTACGAAACGGGCGCAATGTGACCTTAATTTCTGATCGACGTATCGGCAAATCGGGGCTTATAAGCCATTTGTTTGCTCAGCCTGCGATTCAAAAGCAGTACTACACTATTATCGTGGATTTATATGCTACGAGTAGCTTGGCGGAATTGGTATGCATGTTCGGGAAGGAAGTATATCGCAGTATTCAGCAAGCGAGTTCATGGAAAGAGAAGTTCTTTCAGATCATAAGCGCCTTCCGCGTCGGGTTTAAGTTGGATCCTATTTCCGGTAGTCCGACTTTTGATATCGGGATCGGCGATATTACAGCACCGAACATGACGTTAGAGCAGGTGTTCGGTTTCCTGGAACAGGCCGATAAACCATGTATCGTGGCATTTGATGAGTTCCAACAAATAGCGGAATATGACGAGAAGAATATTGAGGCGTTGTTACGGACCTATATTCAGCGTTGCAAGAAGACCCAGTTTATCTTTGCCGGAAGTCGTAAGCATCTAATGACGCAGATGTTCTTATCGCCATCCAAGCCGTTTTACCAAAGTACGATCAATTTAGGGCTGGAGCCGATACCGGTAGATGTTTATTCTGCATTTGCGCAGCAGATGTTCGAGAAAGGCAGCAAGTCGATCGCTTCGGAAACAGTAGGCGCAGTATATGATTTGTGTCGCGGGATAACGTGGTATATGCAAGTGCTGCTGAATGAGATGTATGAATTAACGCGGGAAGGGGAGATTTGTCCGGCAGAGTATATAGAAACGGCTATGCAAAATGTGATTCGAGTCCAGGAACCGTTCTATTTGGAGATGTTGGCCAAATTGCCACCTAAGCAAAAGAGTGTACTTTTTGCGGTGATCAGTGAGGGTGAGGCCAGGAATATTACTTCGCAACAGTTTATCTCAAAACATAAACTTGCGTTGACGAGTTCTGTACAGACAGCTATGCGGGCTCTGCAAGAAAAAGATATCGTTGTGAAAAATGAAGATATCTATCGGGTTTATGACGTCTTCTTTGCACAGTATGTCAAAAAATATGTGCTGGTTGTGTAATGGACGTTGATGAGATGAATAAATGATAATTAAAAATACTAGCTTATGGCGGGAAGATTGAATAATACAAATATAAGGAACGTGCGCTTGCGTACGATCGCGCACATGCTACGCACGCGCGTGATAGCGGGTCAGGAAGAACTGCTACAAGTACTGATGATGCAGGGCATCGAGACCACGCAAGCTACGCTCAGCCGTGACCTGCGTGACCTCAGGGCCGAGAAACGCACAATGCCGGATGGTACGGTGCGCTATATCGTGCCGGAAGAACCGGCGCAGCCGCGCGTACGGGCTATCCAGAGCGAACTGCTGCGTCAGGCGATGCAGAGCGTGGATGTGTGTGCGCCGTTCGTGGTGGTGAAGACCAAACAGGGCTATGCCGGCGTGGCGGCCAAGGAAATAGAAAACCAAGCACCTGAACGGGTGCTTGGCACTATAGCGGGCGAGGATACCATTCTGGTGATCCTGCGTGAGCAATCCGACCCGCAGCAGCTACGTGATCTGCTGCGCGCCGCGATGCAATAGGTCTTACATACGCTCGGGTACCTCGATACCTAACAGCGACATAGCGTCACATATCGTGCGTGCTACGGTTTGGCTCAAGAGCAGACGTAGCGCGCGCTTTTGTTGATCGGGTTCGTTCAGGATCGAACAATCGTGGTAGAACGAGTTGAAGTCGCAGGCCAAAGCATACGCATAGTTGCACAGCACAGCCGGCGAGAAGTCCTGACCGGCCTGACGCACTACGGCGGGATACTCCATGAGGCGCTGGATCAGGGAGAGTTCCTTAGAATCTAGACCGGCTTCGCCTGAAAGACCGCTTTCGCTAAAAGACCGCTCCGCTAAAAGACCGGCTTCGCCTGAAAGACCTGCTTTGCGCAGCACGCTCCGGATGCGGGCGTAGGTATATTGGATGAACGGACCCGTATTGCCGTTGAAGTCGATCGACTCCTCGGGATTGAAGAGCATGTTCTTGCGCGGATCCACCTTCAGGATGAAGTATTTCAGCGCTCCGAGACCCACTTTGCGAGCGATCTCGTTAGATTCCTCGTTTGAAATCGTTTGAGATTGTTTGATGTTGTTTGAATCTCCTGACTTCTGGAGATAAATCTCCTTGGCATCCTCCACCATCTTATCCATCAGGTCGTCGGCATCCACTACGGTGCCCTCGCGACTCTTCATCTTGCCGTTAGGCAGCTCTACCATGCCGTAGGAGAAGTGGACGAGCTCTTTGCCGAAGGGGAATCCGAGGCGGTCGAGCAGGATAGAGAGTACCTTGAAGTGGTACTCCTGCTCGTTACCAACGACATAAACCATCTTGTCGATGGGGTAGTCCTGGTAGCGCAGCTTGGCGGTACCGATATCCTGGGTCATATAGACCGACGTGCCATCGGAGCGGAGCAGCAGTTTCTCATCCAGTCCGTCTTTCTCGAGGTTGGCCCAAACGGATCCGTCTGGGCGGCGGTAGAACTGACCGGAAGCCAGTCCTTTCTCTACTTCGGATTTGCCCTCCAGGTAGGTGTTCGATTCGTAGTAGATCTTGTCGAAGCTGACACCCATACGGCGGTAGGTCTCGTCGAATCCGGCATATACCCACTCATTCATGCGTGCCCAGAGCGCGCGCACCTCGGGATCGTTCTGCTCCCAGCGGAGCAGCATAGCCTGCGCCTCCTTGATGAGCGGCGCCTCTTTCTTAGCCGTCTCCTCGTCCATGCCACCGGCTACGAGTTCGGCAATCTGCTTGCGATACTCCTTGTCGAAGCGTACGTAGTAGTCACCGATCAGGTGGTCACCCTTCTTGCCTGTGGATTCGGGCGTCTCGCCGTTACCGAACTTCAGCCATGCCAGCATCGACTTGCAGATATGGATGCCGCGGTCGTTGACGATATTGGTCTTGACAACACGCCAGCCGTTTGCCTCCTGAATCTTGGCGATCGAGTAGCCGAGCAGGTTGTTGCGCACGTGTCCGAGGTGGAGCGGCTTGTTGGTGTTGGGCGAGCTGTACTCGACCATCATCAGTTTGCCATTCTCGGGCTGACGACCATAGTTGGCGTCGGCTGCTATCTCTTGGAGCTGTTGGATAAAGAAATGCTGGGCAATCTTCAGGTTCAGGAAGCCCTGCACCGCGTTATAGCCGGCGATGAGTCCCTGACTATTGGCTACGAGCCATTCGCCGATCTCCTGCGCCACCTGTGCGGGGGCTTTGCGAGCGGCCTTGACGAAGGGAAAGACTACCAGCGTGATGTCGCCCTCAAACTCGGGACGCGTCTTCTGCAGCTGTACCTGCTGCGGGGTAGCCTGGATGTCGTAGAGCGCCTGAGCAGCTGCTACGACCTGTTGTGTGAGTATTTGTTCGAGTGTCATAATTCGTGTTGTTTATTTGCTGATGGGCGCACATTTGCGTCGCAGGTATTCGCGCTCGTCGTCATTGAGCAGCGGTGCGGTGAGCTCATATACGCGCTGATGATAGCGGTTGATCCAGTCGATCTCGGCCTCCGTCATGATCGAGAGCTCGATGAGCTGGGTGTCGTAGAAGCAGAGCGTCAGGGTCTCAAACGTGAGAAAGTCGTCCTCCGTGGTGCAGGCCTCGGTGCGCTCGGCCGGGATGACGGTGATGAGGTTCTCAGTACGGATGCCCCACATGCCGGTACGGTAGATACCGGGTTCGTCGGAGATGATGTGACCAACCTCCAGCGCCGTAGGATTGTTGTCGGTACGCACGTTCTGCGGTCCCTCGTGACAGCCGAGGAAGTGACCAACGCCGTGACCGGTGCCGTGACCGAAGGTGATGCCGGCTTGCCACATATACTGCTTAGCCAGGGCGTCCAGTTGATTGCCCCGTGTGCCACGCGGGAAGCGGGCGGTAGCCAGGGCAATATGGCCCTTGAGCACGTAGGTATAGTCCAGTTTGGCCTGCTGGGGAATCTCGCCTCCGAGCCATACGGTACGCGTGATGTCGGTGGTGCCGTCCAGGTACTGTCCGCCCGAGTCGAGCAGCAACATGCCCTGGGGATGCACGGTGGCGCAGGTGTCGGGCGTAGCTTCGTAGTGGACGATGGCGCCGTTGCCCTGGTAGCCGGCTATGGTGCCGAACGACTCCTCCACGAAGTTGTCGCCCATCAGGCGGAACTCGTGCAGACGGTCCATCAACTGGCACTCCGTCTGAGTACGGCCATCGGCAAACGCCTCAGTCTCCAGCCAGCGGAAGAAGCGTGTGAGGGCTATCGAGTCCTGCCGCATAGCGGTGCGTTCGCCCTCCAGCTCGACGGCATTCTTGCGCGCCTTGTCGATCAGGATAGGCGACTTGGTGTTTATGGCTTTGGCGTTGGCTTTGGCCTTGGCTTCTTGATTGATGGCCTCGTAGAGGGCCTGGTTGACCTTTGCGCCGTCGTATAGCACGGTGCCGCTCAGACCGTGGATATAGTCGAAGACCGCCTCGTATGGCTGCTGGTCAATGCCATTGAAATCCAGGTAGTTGCGAGCTACGGTATCTACTTTCTCGGGCAGTACGAATAGGGTGCATTTGTCCTGCTCCAGCACGACGTAGCTGACCACAACGGGATTGAATGCCACGTCGTTGCCGCGGATGTTGAGCAACCATGCTATCTCGTCCAGCGCACTGATAATGAGTGCGTCGCCGTGCTTGTCGGCCATCTTCCGGCGCATGCGCGTGAGCTTCTGCTCTACGGTCTCGCCGGCAAAATCGGCAGAGTAGGGGTATAGTTTGTCCTGCGGGATAGCGGGACGACCGTCGGTCCATATGCGCCGGATCAGATCCACCGAACGGAGCGTCAGTTTCTCTTGCCACTCGCTGAAATCGTTCACGCTGAACATCTCCGGATTCACACCTACGGTACATTTACCATTTACCATTTCCTTGGAAATCCACTCCGGAATGGTCGGGCAGTCGATGTCCGATTCGCGCATCAACTCAATCGTCGAACCCTCCAGCTCGATGCCTGCCTGCAGGTAGTAGCGGCTGTCGGTCCAGAGCAGGGCCCGGTCCATCGTCACCACCACGGTGCCGCTCTCGCCCTTAAAGCCCGAGAGCCAGTTCATCTCATGCCAGTGTGTCGGCAGGTATTCCGATGCGTGCGGGTCGTTGCCGGGTACTACATAGACGTCCACGCCCTCCTGATGCATTTGCTGGCGCAGGGCAGCCAATTTTTCTAAAACGGTCATACTACTCCAAATTTAAAAATTTGTGCAAAGATACTAAAAAAAGTCGAAAGTAGAAAGTCGAAAGTAGAAAGCAGCGCGTATTTTATACGCTAAGGCGTCATTTTTTGCATTTATTTTGCGCGCAGGCTTGCGTATATGAAAAAAAATGTGTACCTTTGTGCGTTTTTTTGTAATATGGCGGATAATGAACTCATATTTCGATGCTTGGCGAGTGGTAGCAGTGGCAACTGTTACTACCTGGGCACGCGTACGGGTGGCATCCTGATCGATGCCGGCATCTCGGCGCGTCAGATCCAGAAAGACCTGCGCGAGATGGGGCTCGACTACCGCAATATTCACGGTGTGCTGATCACCCACGACCATGCGGATCATATCCGCTCGGTCGGTACGCTGGGCGAGCGTGTGCACCTGCCTATCTACACCACGCGCGAGATACACAGCGGTATTGACCGTAACTACGGCGTGAAGGAGAAACTGAAGACCAGTCGGCGCTACTTTGAGAAAGCGTTGCCGTGGGAACTGCTGGGTATGCGTATCCAGACTTTCGGCATCTCGCACGACTCCACCGACTGCCTGGGCTATGCCATTGATTATCTGGGCCAACGATTTGTGATCATCACCGATTGCGGTGAACCCAATCCGGACATGGAGCATTATATCTCCACGGCCAACCACCTGGTGATTGAAGCCAATCACGACGAGCGTATGCTGCTCAACGGTCCGTATCCGACCTACCTGAAGGAGCGTATCCTCTCGCCGCGTGGCCACCAGAGCAATGCCGTCTGTGCCGAACTGCTGGCCCGCAACTATACCGAGAAGCTCAGAAACATATGGCTCTGCCATCTCTCGCTGGAGAACAACGACCCGCAGGTGGCCTACGACACGGTGGCCGAAGCGCTGGAGGCAATCGGTGTGAAGCCGGGTAGGGATGTGTATCTGAAAGCCCTGGAGCGCACCAGCGCCAGCCCGGTGTATGTGCTGAATGATGAAGTGATTCGAAGTGAAAATTGAAAGGTGAAAATTGAAAATTGAAAGATAATGGAGCGATTAGTAATTATCCCTACGTATAACGAGAAGGAGAACATAGCCGCTATTATTGATGCGGTGATGAACCTGCCGATCCGGTTTCATGTGCTGGTGATCGACGACGGCTCGCCCGATGGCACCGCAGATATCGTCAAGGGCCTGATGAAGACCACTTATCCCGAGACGCTGCATATCGTGGAGCGCCAGGGCAAGCAGGGCCTGGGTACGGCGTATATCGCCGGATTCCGCTGGGCAATAGAGCACAAGGCCGACTATATCTTTGAGATGGATGCCGACTTCAGCCACAACCCCGATGATCTCCTTAAGCTCTACGATGCTTGCGCCAACGAGGGAGCCGACCTGGCTATCGGTAGCCGCTACGTCACGGGCGTCAACGTGGTTAACTGGCCGATGGGACGCGTGCTGATGAGCTATTTCGCCAGCTTCTACGTACGTACGGTGCTGGGCGTCTCGATCCGCGATACCACGGCAGGCTTCGTATGCTATCGCCGTCAGGTGCTGGAGACGATCGAGCTGGATAAGATTCGCTTCAAGGGCTATGCCTTCCAGATCGAGATGAAGTTCACGGCCTACAAGTGCGGCTTCGCGATCAAGGAGGTGCCGATCATCTTTGTCAACCGCGTGCTGGGCACGAGCAAGATGTCGGGTGGCATCTTCTCCGAGGCACTGCTGGGCGTGATTAGGCTGAAGATCAGCAGCTGGTTCCGAAAGTATCCCCGTAAAGGTTAAAGGTTACGGGTTACAGGTTACAGGTTACAGGTTACAGGTTATAGGTGCCTCCGGGCACTCCGATAAATGCCAAAACAATAGGGTGTCCGAGTGGGCACCCTATTACTTTTTTTAGCACTGATCGTGCGACCGGTTTTACTCAACCTCCTTCTCAGCTTCCTTCTCAGCCTCAGCTTCCTTCTTAGCAGCTTCCTTCTTGGGAGCAGCCTTCTTAGCCGGAGCTTTCTTAGCGGGCTTCTCCTCAGCCTCCATCGAAGCCTTGAGGTCAGCCAGTACGCTCAGGTCACCGAGAGTGGTCTTCTCAACCTTCGGCAGTTCGAGAGCGGGCTCTTCAGCCTTAGCGGCCTTCTTAGCTTTAGCGGGAGCCTCTTTGCGCTCTTCCCAAGTGCGGAGGTGCGAAACGAGGATGCGCTTAGCGTCACGGTTGAACTCAATCACCTTGAAGTTCAGCTTGTCGCCAACAGCCACCGGACTCTTGTCTTCCTTCTGGAGGTGACGCGTGGTGCAGAATGCCTCAACGCCCTCTTCGAGGATGATGACAGCGCCCTTGTCGTTGATCTCAGCTACCTTGCCTTCGACCACTTTGTCAACGCCAAACTTAGCCTCGAGCTCCTCCCAAGGATTCTCCTCGAGCTGCTTGTGACCAAGCGAGAGACGACGATTTTCCTTGTCGATGTCGAGCACAACAACCTCGATCTGAGCACCGATCTGGGTGAACTCGTTCGGGTGTTTGATCTTCTTGGTCCAGCTCAGGTCGCTGATATGGATCAGGCCGTCAACGCCCTCTTCGATCTCAACGAATACGCCGAAGTTGGTGAAGTTGCGCACCTTAGCAAAGTGACGCGAACCAACAGCGTACTTGTTCTCGATGTTCTCCCACGGATCAGCCTTAAGCTGCTTGATACCGAGCGACATTTTGCGCTCGTCGCGGTCGAGGGTAAGGATAACAGCGTCGATCTCGTCGCCCACCTTGAGGAAGTCGTTGGCGCTGCGCAGGTGCTGGCTCCAGCTCATCTCGCTGACGTGTACCAGACCCTCTACGCCCGGAGCTACTTCTACGAATGCTCCGTAGTCGGCCATCACTACTACCTTGCCGTGAACCTTGTCGCCTACCTTGAGGTTTGCGTCCAGGGCATCCCACGGATGCGGAGTGAGCTGCTTCAGACCGAGAGCGATACGCTTCTTCTCCTCGTCGAAATCGAGGATGACGACGTTGATCTTCTGGTCGAGCTCTACCAACTCGTGCGGGTCGGCTACGCGGCCCCAGCTCAGGTCGGTGATGTGGATCAGACCGTCTACGCCACCCAGGTCGATGAATACACCGTAGTTGGTGATGTTCTTAACGGTACCCTCAAGTACCTGACCCTTCTCAAGCTTGCTAACGATCTCTTTCTTCTGTGCCTCGAGCTCAGCCTCGATAAGAGCCTTGTGCGATACAACGACGTTGCGGAAGTCAGGATTAACCTTGACAATCTTGAACTCCATGGTCTTACCCACGAATACGTCGTAGTCACGAATCGGCTTCACGTCGATCTGGCTACCCGGCAAGAAGGCCTCCATACCGAGCACATCTACGATCATACCGCCCTTGGTGCGGCACTTGATGTAGCCCTGAACGATCTCCTGCTTCTCGCAAGCCTCGTTGACGCGATCCCAAGCCTGGGCAGCGCGAGCCTCTTTGTGCGAGAGAACGAGTTGGCCGTTCTTGTCTTCCTGGCTCTCGATGTAAACCTCTACTTTGTCACCTACCTTCAAGTCGGGATTGTAACGGAACTCAGCAGCCGGAACGATACCGTCCGACTTGTAACCTACGTTCACTACAACCTCACGCTTGTTGATACTGATAACGGTACCTTCTACAACCTCTTCGTTCTTGATAGCGTTGAGCGTACCATCATATTTTTGAATTTCTTCTTCGTTTTTTGCGCCTTGAGCTTGTGCTTCATAGGCATCCCAGTCGAAGTTCTGGAGAGAAAGATTTTCTGCCATTGTGGTAGAATTGTGGGATATGTCTTCTAGTTAATCTAGTATAACCAGCTTCCAAAATCCCGTTAAAAAGTTAAACATCAGTTAGCCTTTTCTCGCCTCTCCGAAAAGCGTTTATTAAAACGATTTTCTCGAACAATACTTGTTCTTCGACGAAAAAAGCGTGCAAAAGTACACAAAAATTTTGATATGTGCAAATTTTTTAGTAATTTTGTGCCCAAATACGATAAAAAACACTAAAATAATGAGTAATTATAAATGGAATTACGTGAGCGTAGGCGGTTCTACGCGCGTGAAAATATCGTCGGGTGAGGACATTCGTCACCTGCCGGAGTTGGATAAGAAACTATGGACCGTACTGGCTTGCCCCACCACGGGCCTGGAGATCGACAGTGAGAGTCTCCGTTTGATGGATACCGACGGCAACGGCAAGCTGCGCGTCACGGAGGTGCAGGAGGCAGCCAAGTGGCTGTGCTCGGTGCTCAAGAATCCGCAGACCCTCTTCCGCCAGCGTGCAGAGCTCAAGCTCGACGACATCGCCGACGAAGCCATCCAGGCAGTGGCTAAAGAGATAGTAGAAAGCAAAAAGTCGAAAGTCGAAAGCGAGGGTGAGAAACTCGACAAACCGGAACTCATCACCCTGGCCGATGTAGAGGCTGTGCTGGAGGCGATCAAGATAGACGAACAGCCCGTGCCCGAAGCGCCGATAGAGGCCGACGTCATGGCGGCCCACAAGGCCAAGAAGGAGGAATATACCGCCTACTACGAACTGGATAAGTTGCAGAAGATCGGCCTGGCCCAGATCCCCGAGGAGACCGTTAAGCCCGGCATGACCGAGAAGAAGTACCAGGAGATGGGTGCACAGATCGCCGCATGGGAAGAGGCCAAGAAAGCCGCCGAAGAAGCCAACGCCAAGGCCCTGACTGATGCCAAGGCTAAGTACATGCCGCTACGTAAGTTGCTGCTCCTCAGCCGCGATTACGTACTGCTGCTCCATAACTTCGTGACGCTCCAGGACTTCTACGACCTATCCGACAAACTCGGCATCTTCCAGGCCGGAACGCTCATGATCGACCAGCGTGCATGCCACCTCTGCTTGCGCGTGACCGACATGGCTAAGCACGACCTGCAGGCCGGACTGAGCGGTATGTTCCTCGTCTATTGCGATTGCGAGAACCAGACCCTCAAGCAGAAAATACAGATCGTAGCGGCTGTCACCGTAGGTGAGGTGCAAAACCTGACTGTAGGCAAGAATGCCGTCTTCTACGATCGCCAGGGACGTGAGTGGGATGCAACGGTCTATAAGATCATCGACAACCCGATATCTATCCGCCAGGCCTTCTGGACCCCGTATCGTAAGTTCGGCAACTGGGTGACCGAGTTGATCAACAAGCGTGC
>DFGU01000121.1:19547-20404 GCA_002371785.1 Bacteroidales bacterium UBA3742 | reverse complement strand
AACACCGGACGTTTCGCTACCATCTGGGGCAGCAACGGTACAGAGCGCGACGAGGCTCGCAAAGTAGCCATGAAGAACGGCAACAGCGATGCTATCCCTTTCACAGAGGCAGATATTCTTGAGGATGGAGGCAAATACTACATCCGTTTCTCTTCTGCTGACAACAACGGCAGTTATTTCGACTACAAAATCAGCGGTTTCTCCTACGTTCTCAACGAGGAATGCGTAACCAAGGAAATTGACCATGTAGTAGAGACCCTTACCGGCGCGGCTGTCAACGGCGTGGCACTGGGCGAAACGGAGATGTCAACATTGCTTAATAACGGTGCGTTTGAAGTCGCCACTTACTATGTAGAGGCCCCGACCGTTACCTTCACCGTTCAGACTGACACCTATTATGTAGGCGAAGAGACACCTTCCACCAAGAGCAAGGACATCGATGTAGAAGCTGCACTGAACCCCGATGGCAAATGGCAGGCTCAACAAACTGTAGGCGAGCAAACCTACACCATCACCGCCGTTAAGCCAGCAACGGCTACCGTTACTTATATGGACGGCGAGACCATACTGGGCGAGGAGATTGTAAAGGTAGGCGAGAGCGCAACCAAGTATGGCGAGTATGAGGTTAAGCCGCTGGCTGAGTTCCAAGGCTGGTACACCGATGCAGAGCTGACTACCGAGGCTGACCTGAGCGCAGCTGTCAGTGCAGACATGATTCTTTATGGCAAGTTCGATAAGGCTTTTGCTCAATCGATTGATTTCGAGGGAATGGTTATAAACAACGGTAAGAGTTATGATGTTAAGTCTGCTCTGACGGCTAAGTTCTACGATTACAAGAATATCGACGCTCTGGATTC
>DFGU01000121.1:18700-19455 GCA_002371785.1 Bacteroidales bacterium UBA3742 | reverse complement strand
TATCTGGGTCTGAAGATCAAGAAAAATGGCGGTTACCTCGCTTGCAACGTACAGCCGGGTACGACCCTCCGCATCAAGTTCGGTTATGTAGCAGAGACCGTTTTGGCTATCGCCGGTAGTGATACGCTGCGTTTGGTTCCGACCGACAATAAGTTGGCAGATTTGACGGTTCCCTTTATGGTTGAAAAACTCGTTAAACTGCAGACGACCTCTGACAAGACCGTTGTTATCAAGCAGATCATGATCGATGACCCGATCGCAACATGGATGTACCCGATCACTTATGCAGCTGCTGAGCACGGAACGGTAAGCGGTTGGACAATTGCATTCCCGAATGAAGAAGTCAAGTTGAGCTTTACGATGGATGAAGGTTATACCTTGGTATCTTGCTATGCGAATGAACAAGCTGTCGTTAGTACTCCTAACGTTGGTGAGTTCTTTACTATGCCCGCAGAGGCGGTTACCGTTAATGCCTCCTTCGGCGACACGGCAACGGCTATCGACAACGCTGAGCAAGAAGTTAAGGCAGTGAAAGTGATTCGCAACGGTCAGCTCTTTATTGAGAAGAACGGCGTGCTCTACGATGCACAGGGTGCAGTAGTTCGTTAACACTGTAAGACCGCCTTCGGCTGTAAGACCGTTACACTGTAAGACCACTACGTTGTAAGATCGGCCTACGGCCTGTAAGAAAATCAGCTCGCAGCAATGCGGGCTGATTTTGTTGTACTTCGACCTCCTCCCCCATAAATGGGGCC
>DFGU01000121.1:0-18618 GCA_002371785.1 Bacteroidales bacterium UBA3742 | reverse complement strand
AATGCCCCATAATCCCATTTAATCCATAAAATTCCATTTTATTGGACGAAAAATGCCCGAACGCTTGCATATGTGCAAAATTTGTTGTACCTTTGCACACTTTTTATAAATGTTTTATAAAAAAATCACATGAATATTATCCAACATATAGGAGAGTACACGCTGCTGATGGGCAAAGTGCTTCGTCTGCCGGACAGACAGCGGATGTTTTGGCGGCAGTACAGCCGCGAGCTGGAGAAGCAGGGTCTGCAATCGTTGCCGATTGTGCTGATTATATCTGTATTCATTGGTGCTATTCTGACCATTCAGGCAAAGACGAACACCGAGAACCCGCTGCTGCCGACCTACACCGTAGGTTTGCTGACCCGCGACACGCTGCTGCTGGAGTTCTCCAGCACGATTCTGTGTCTGATACTGGCCGGTAAGGTAGGCAGTAACATTGCCTCGGAGATAGGTACGATGCGCATCACGGAGCAGATCGACGCGATGGAGATCATGGGTGTGAACAGCGCCAACTATCTGATTCTGCCGAAGATCATCGCCTTCATGAGCATGATGCCGTTTCTGTTCATCATCTCAACCGCAGCCGGACTGATAGGCGGATGGGGCGTAGGTGCGTTCACGGACATCATCACGATACACGACTACCTGCTGGGTGTGCAGTATGCCTTCAATCCGTACTTCATCTGGTACGCGATCATCAAGGCGCTGGTGTTTGCATTTATCATCACCTCGCTCAGTTCGTACTACGGCTACACCGCTCGCGGAGGTGCGCTGGATGTGGGACGCGCCAGTACGAAAGCGGTAGTTAACTCCAATATTTTGATCCTTTTCATGGATCTCATATTGTCAAAGCTGTTGCTTTGATTGATCCTACAACGAAGTGGTCAACTATGAAATAGTTATAAATCTATGATTGAAGTTAAGGATATCGTAAAGAGTTTTGACGGCACGGTGGTGCTGGATCATGTGAGCACCACGCTGGAGGACGGCAAGGTGAACATGATCATCGGTCAGTCGGGTAGCGGCAAGACCGTGATGATGAAGAGTCTGATTGGCTTGCACCGACTGGACTCGGGGAGCATCCTATACGACGGACGAGACATAGCCCGGATGAGCGAACACGAGATACGCATGCTACACCGCGAGGTAGGCATGCTCTTCCAGGGCAGCGCGCTGTTCGACTCGATGACCGTGCTGGAGAACGTGCTCTTCCCCCTGGAGATGTTCGACCGCGAGATGACCGACCAGCAGAAAGAGGAGCGTGCCCGCTTCTGTCTGGAGCGCGTAGAGATAGCCGAACGGGCCTACCACCTGATGCCCGCCGAGATATCGGGCGGTATGCAGAAACGCGTAGCTATCGCACGAGCTATAGCGCTGAACCCGAAGTACCTGTTCTGCGACGAACCCAACTCGGGATTGGACCCCAAGACCAGCCTCGTGATCGACAAACTGATCCACGACATCACGCGCGAGTACGGCATATGTACCATCGTCAATAGCCACGACATGAACTCGATCCTGGAGATCGGCGACAAGGTGATCTTCCTGCGTCTGGGCAAACTGGAGTGGCAGGGCAACCGCAAGGAGATATATACGGCGCAGAACGAGGCGCTGGAGGATTTTGTATTTGCCAGCGAACTTTTCAAGAAAGTTCGGACCGCTGCGCTGTAGGACCGTTAACACTGTAGGACCGCCTGCGCTGTAGGACCGTTACACTGTAAGACCGCTGCGCTGTAGGACCGTTAACACTGTAAGAATAAAGACAAATTACATTATATGAAAAAGATCGTTTTACTGGTCGCTGTGATGGCGACGATGGTGCTGGGGATGCAAGCGCAAGAACCGGCAAAAGTACCCGCCTACCGCGGGTTGATTGAACGGGTACAGCCCAACGGCGACACGTTGCGCACATACCTGCGTGGGGATGAACACAAACACTGGATGATGACCGAGGACGGATGGCAGATCCTGGAGACCAAACGCGGATGGTACAAGTACGCCAAACTGAACCGCAAAGGTGAGGCCAAAGCATCGTGCCGAAAAGCGCATAACGCAGAGGATCGCAAGAAGTGTGAATTGAAATGGCTGGAGAAACATGGAGTGAAGAAGAAGTGAGGTTGATGAGTTGATTAGTTGATAAGTTTATATGATGAAGAAAATTTTGGGCATAGTAATGCTATGCGCTATTGCCGCGAGCGCAACTGCCGTTCCGGCACGCCGAGAAGCACAAGTGCGTACGGCCGCTGACGGAACGGAGAAAATCGTGTATCAGAACGGCGATGAGACCTTCCACTACCTGACGGACGCCGAGGGCCGCTGGCTGGACGAGGAGACGCTGATGCCGATGAGCGAGGAGAAGAGAGGTGAAAGGTTAAAGGTGAAAGGTGAAAGTCGCATGGCAAAGGCACGTCGGGCAAAAGAGGAGACGGGAACGGACCGTCTGCTCTCGCCGCGCGGCGCCGTGATCCTGGTGAGCTACCAGGACGAGGCTTTTCAGCAGACCAACGCCGACATGACCGCATGGGCGATGGGCGAGACCTATACCTACAACGGTGCGACGGGCTCGATCCACCAGTACTTCTACGACCAGAGCTGGGGACAATATGACATGGAGATAGACGTCTATGGACCGGTAACGGTCAGCCGGAACGCCTCGTACTACGGCAGCAACGACTGGAATGGCGACGACAGACATCCGGACGAACTGGTGCAAGAGGCTTGTCAGTTAGCCCACAACGAATGCGGTGCCGACTTCAGCAAGTACGATAGCGACGGCGACGGCAAGGTAGATTGGGTAGTGATCCTCTATGCCGGCAAGGGCGAAGCCGACGGCGGTGCGTCCTCCACCGTCTGGCCCCACCAATACGAACTGAGCTACACGGGTATGGACTTCCAACTGGACGGCAAGACGGTGGACCACTACTGCTGCCTGAACGAGATAGACGGTCAGACCGGCGAGCGTTGCGGCATCGGTACGTTCTGCCACGAGTTCAGTCACGTGATGGGTCTGCCCGATTTCTACGCCACCAACCAAGCCGGTCACCGCACCATGGGTAGCTGGGATATCATGGACTACGGCCCCTACAACAACGACGGCAACACCCCTCCCAACTACTCGGCCTACGAGCGCTGGTTCATGGGATGGATCGAACCGACGCTGCTGAATACGGCCTGCTCCGTCACCCTACCCCCGCTGCAGGACAGCAAGGCAGCCTGCGTGCTGACCGAGACAGGACAAGGCATCAGCAACATTCTGCAACCACTGCCCTCGACCTTCTACCTGCTGGAGAACCGCCAGCAAGAGGGATGGGATACGTACCTGAAAGGCAGCGGCATGATGGCCACCAAAGTGCAGTGGAGCAAATCGAAATGGGCCAACAACACGGTGAACAACACCAGCACCAGCCTGGGTATAGACATCCTGGAGGCCAGAGCCAACACCTCGTCGTATAGCGACAAAGCCACGGACCTCTACCCCAAGGGTTCGACCCAGTTCCTGAAGATGGACAACTACCACGTGACCAATATCGTGATGGACAACCGCATCATCACCTTCGACGTGAACGATGGCGGCCAGATGATCGTGCTGGAGGTGGAAAGCATTCAGCCCACGGAAGGCAGCATTCAGAAAGTGGTGCGCGACGGACAGGTGCTGATCCTGCGCGACGGCAAAACATACGACCTACTGGGTCGGAAAATCCAATAAAAGTATGAAAATCATCAGCTACAACCTCAACGGCATCCGTTCGGCAATAGGCAAGGGCCTGCTGGACTGGCTCCAACAGGAGAACCCGGACGTATTCTGCATCCAGGAGAGTAAGGCACAGCCCGAACAGATCGACGTGCTGGCCTTCCAGGAACTGGGCTATCACAGTTACATCCATTCGGCCGAGAAGAAAGGCTACTCGGGCGTATGCATCTTCTCGAAGCAGGAGCCGGACCGCGTCGTTGTGGGCATGGGCAACCATACCTACGACCGCGAAGGACGCGTGCTGCGTGCCGACTTTGGCGACCTCAGCATCGTAGATGCCTATATCCCGAGCGGCACGACGGGCGACGTACGCCAGGACTTTAAGATGCAGTTTCTGGAGGACTTCCTCCTGTGGGTCAACGACCTGCGCCAAGAGCGGCCGAACCTCGTCATCTGCGGCGACTATAACATCTGCCACAAGCCCATCGACATCAATCATCCCGAGCGCCAGATAGGCGTGTCCGGCTTCCTGCCGGAGGAGCGGGAATGGATGGACCGCTGGGAAGCGACGGGACTAATCGACTCGTTCCGCGTGTTTGACCAGAGTCCGGAACGCTATAGCTGGTGGAGCTGGCGCGCCGGTGCGCGTGCCCGCAACGTAGGCTGGCGTATCGACTACCTATGGGTCAGCGAGTCCCTGCGTTCGCGACTGGAAGACGGAAAAATCTTAACGGAGGCTGTACACTCCGATCATTGCCCGGTGATGGTCATCCTTGATGACCAGACCGCTTCGCTAAAAGACCGCTAACGCTAAAAGACCGTTTCACTGAAAGACCGCCCTAAAGGGCTGAAAGACTATGGATACTTTACGAACAGAACATCTGGTAAAGAAGTACGGCAAGCGGACCGTGGTGAACGACGTGTCAATACAGCTGGAGCAGGGCGAAATAGTCGGACTGCTCGGACCGAACGGTGCGGGTAAAACGACCACGTTCTACATGACCACCGGACTGGTGACGGCCAACCGCGGCAAGATATTCCTGAACGACCAGGACATCACCTCCTACCCTATGTACCGCCGCGCCAAACTCGGTATCGGCTACCTGCCCCAGGAGGCGAGCGTTTTCCGCAAGATGACCGTGGAGGACAATATACGTTCCGTGCTGGAACTGACCAACTTCCCCAAGGACTACCAGCGCGAGAAACTGGAACAACTGATCAAGGAGTTCAACCTGGCGCACGTGCGTAAGAACCTGGGCGACCGCCTCTCGGGTGGTGAACGCCGACGCACTGAGATAGCCAGATGTCTCGCCATCGAACCCAAGTTCGTCATGCTGGACGAACCCTTCGCCGGTGTGGATCCTATCGCCGTGCAGGAGATACAGGACGTCGTTTGGCGCCTGAAGGACAAGAATATCGGCATCCTCATCACCGACCATAACGTGGACGAGACGCTCATGATCACCGATCGCGCATACCTGCTCTTTGAGGGCAAGATCCTCTTCCACGGTACGCCGGAAGAACTGGCCGCAAACCCCGTAGTACGAAAGAACTACCTGGGTCGAGACTTCGAGCTGAAGAAGAAAACGAGGGTGTAAAGGTTATGGGTTATGGGTTATGGGTTATGGGTTATGGGTTATAGGTGATAGGTTATGGTGAAAACTTTTTGGAAACATCCGTGGACCGTAGCGGCAGGTAATATCCTGGTGCTGATGGTAGTGTACACGCTGACGCGCGTATTCTGCTACGCCGTCAATACGGATATGTTTCCCGGCGTAGGCTTCGCTCATCTGCTGGAGATGCTCCAGGGCGGCATGCGCTTCGACCTGACGGCTATCCTGTATCTGAGCAGCCTCTATCTGGTGATGATGCTGCTACCCCTGCCGCAGCGTATTCGGACGAAGGCCAGTTACCAACGCACGGCCCGATGGCTACTATGGGTTCCCAACACGCTCGGTCTGCTGGTGAACACGGCCGACATAGCCTATATTCCCTTCTCCGACCGACGCACGACCTGCACCTTCTTCTCGGAGTTCAGCCACGACAGCAACCTGCTGCAGATCCTGGGGCAAGGGATCCTGGACTACTGGTACGTAGCGCTGTTTGCTATCGCCGCATGCACGAGCTTCATCCTGCTGACACGTCGCGAAGCCGAATTAGGAAAGCCCCGCGGCAAATGGCATCAAGCTTGGTACTATGTGCGCGAGGCGCTGCTCTTTGTCGGGTCGGTCTATATGATCGTCATCGGCATACGCGGCGGCTTCGGACGCTATACACGTCCCATCACGCTGAGCAATGCCCTGCAATACACCGACACACCTCGCGAGAGTGCGCTGGTACTCAACACGCCCTTCTCGCTCATGAAGTCGCTGGAGAACGAGACCTACGTTGATCCGCAGTACTACGCCGAGGACGAACTGGCTCAGCATATGAATCCCGTGCATGCTCCCGCCAAAGGACCGGCACGGACGGATAACGTGGTGGTACTGATTCTGGAGTCGTTCAGCCAGGAGTATATCGGCTTCTACAACCACGACCTGGATAGCGGTACTTACCAGGGTTACACCCCCTTCCTGGATTCGCTCCTGGCACACTCGGTCACCTACCGGTACAGCTACGCCTCCGGGCGCAAGAGTATCGACGCCATGCCGTCGGTGCTGTCGTCACTACCGATGCTGATCGAACCCTATATCGTCACGCCCTACGCGACGAACAGCGTATCGTCCTTAGCCGAACGGCTGCGACTGAAAGGCTATGAGTCGGCCTTCTACCACGGTGCGCCTAACGGCAGTATGGGTTTTCAGGCCTATGCTCGCAGCGCCGGTTTTGCCCACTACCGCGGCAAGACGGAGTATGAAGCGTGGGCGGACGAGCAGCCCGATCGCGCCTACCGCGATGCCTTTGACGGCACGTGGGCCATATGGGATGAGGAGTTTCTGCAATACTACGCCCAGGACATGAGCCAGTTGCAAGAACCCTTTGTGACGGCCGTCTTCACGGCCTCGAGTCACCACCCCTTCCGCGTACCCAAGCGCTACGAGGGTCTCTTCCCGGAGGGCACGCAGGTGATCCACGCACCGGTAGGCTACAGCGACTATGCCCTGCGGCGCTTCTTCGAGACCGCCCGGAAGCAGCCGTGGTACAAGCATACGCTCTTTGTGCTCACCGCCGACCATACCAATATGCCGACGCACGCCGAGTACAGCAACGCACGCGGCCTATACGCCGTGCCGATCGCTTTCTACCACCCCGCATGGACCAAGGGTGAGATGCGATGCAATGGGGCCGTGAGCCAGACGGATATACTACCCTCGGTGCTGGGCTACCTGGGCTACGACCGACCATCGTTCGGCTTTGGCGAAGACGCGCTGACGCAAACCAAGCCGCACCCCTATGCCGTATGCTACAACGCACCGGTCTATCAGATACTGAGCGACAGCCTGCTCCTGCAGTGGGACGGCGAGCAGGTACATGCCGTCTATGATTACCGACGCGACCCGCTACTGAAACATAACATAGCCGACAGCATTCCGGCCCGACGTATCGAGCCGATGACCGACTACCTAAAAGGCTATATACAGCAGTATATCCACCGTATGCTCACCGACCAACTGACCGCCGAATGAAACGACTCCTATACATAGCATGCCTGGTCCTCATTGCGGGTTGCACCTCGCGACCGAAGATAGAGATGACGATCCATACCTGCAGCCCCATGCCGGCACCGCGCGCGAGCGCCGCGGTAGCCGTGATAGACAGTACGGCTTATCTCTTCGGCGGACGCGACCAGACAGGCAAGGCGCTAAACGACCTATGGCGCTACGATGCGCGTACCGACACCTGGACGCCGTGCGGCACCACCCCACTCTCGCCCCGCATCAATCCCGCCGCATGCAGCCTGGACGGCAAACTCTATCTGGGTCTGGGTTTCTGCGGAAGGCATAGCCAGGACAGTTCGTACCTCAGAGACTGGTGGCAGTACGACCCCAAGACCGATACATGGACCCAACTGGCCGACTACCCGAACCACTATACCGACCGGGCGGTTTGCTTTACGGAAGCGGACCGACTGCTGGTAGGCTACGGATTCTGCTGGAACTACCGGCGTGACATGTTCTGCTACCACGTAGCGGAGAACCGCTGGGACTCGATCGACGTAGGGGCCTCGTTTCACGGCTTCCCGACCCGTTCGTTTGGCGGTACGGGATGTACATGCAACGGCCATCACTACTACGGCACGGGCTACTACGGCGGTAGTCTGGATTGGTGGGGCGAACTGCATGCTGACGCGAGCGGCAAGACAGGGCGCTGGACCGCATGCACGGACGTTCCCGGACCGGGACGCACCCTGGCCGCCTCGGCCGCTACGAAGCGGTATGTCTATCTCTTTGGCGGCCTGCACTACGGCGGCGTCAACACTACGCAACAAAGCCTGCAAGACATACGTCGCTATGACCCGGAGCAGGACCAATGGACATGGGTTGGCAATATGCCCGAGGCGCTGATGAACCACTGCAGTTTCGCCATCGGCAACCGCATCTATTTCGGTCTGGGTGAGACGATAGACGAAGAAATACAGGACAAACTATACTATATTGAAGAATAGACTGCTCGTCATATTACTGCTCATCGCGACGACCGTCACGGCACGCGAGTTGAGTTGGCGCTGGTGGCCCACAGGCATCAGCGACAGCGTCGTGGCGACGGACAGCATTAGGTACACCGCCGAGCTGCAAGCCGTCGCGTCGTCGGGGCAGTTTGCACCTACCTGGATGCAGAGCCTGGAGGATGGTCACGTGAGCGCTTCGCCCTACAGCGGAAGCCTGAGCGTGGGTATCGTGAAACCCGCTACAGCACCGAACAGATGGTACGACTATGACTTCGGCGTGGAGCTGGCCGGACGGGTGCAACAGCCCGTAACGGGAAGTCCGTGGGCCCAACTGCAAGGGTACGGAACGGGCTATTTCCGACAACTGTATGCCCATGTGCGGCTGTACCTGTTTGACATCACAGCCGGTATTAAGCCGGAGCGCTACCTGACGCAAGATACGTTGCTCAGCAGCGGCAGTTTGCTCTTCTCGGGCAACAGTCAGCCCCTGCCCCGCCTGACGATCGGTTTGGAGCGCTGGACACCCATACCCGGATGTTATGGCTATGCGGAACTGAAAGGCGGACTGACTCACGGCTGGATAGCCGATAACGTCTATATGCAGGGCAGCTACCTGCACCATAAATGGATCGGACTGCGGTTGGGTGGTAGCCTACCGGTGAACGTGAGTTACGAACTGCACCATGCGGCCCAATGGGGCGGCACGAGTCCCGTATATGGTGACATCGGTAGCGACTGGAGTTCGTTTAAGAAAGTCTTCCTGGCACAAGCGGGCGGCGTGATGCGCAACGACCAGCAGAACGCGATCGGCAACCACTTGTGCAGCCAGCAGCTGATGCTGACGGCCAAGGGACGCAGATGGGAAGTCTCGGCTTACTGGCAGAATATGTCGGAGGACAACATGGCCTTCATCGGGTTGGGTCACAACCTGGCCGACGGCCTATGGGGTATCAGCCTAAAGCAAAACCGGTGGCCCTACATCCAGGGCGTGACCTACGAACTGCTGAACACCACCGACCAGTCAGGCCCTTGGCACGACCGCGACGGACTATGCTATGCCGGCAACGACAGCTACTACCGCAACTCGGTGTTCCAAAACGGCTGGAACTACTGGTACCGCTCAATCGGTACGCCCTTTATCACCTCGCCGATCATGAATACGGACGGAACGATATATACGCTGAACAGCCGCGTACGGGTGCACCACCTGGGCGTACGGGGTGACATATACGGTTTTCGTTACCGACTGCTGGCCAGCTATGCCCGCAACTACGGCAACGACAACAAGCAGCGTGCGCCACTGAGCCGGAACACGGCCCTTATGCTGGAGGTGACCAAACACGTGGAGCAGGCCTGGGGACTGGACTTCGGGCTGCGTCTGGCGGCCGACCTGGGTACGCAATATGGCAACCAGTTTGGTGGTATGTTGACGATTCGCAAACAAGGGGTCGTTAGTCGTTGGTAATTGGTCGTTACGGGACAGAGCCTGGTCGTTAGTCGTTGGTCGTTAGTCGTTGGTCGTTAGTCGTTAGTAATTGACAAAATGGTAAATGAACAAATGGTAAATATAGTGATGCCGGTGAAGGACTCGCTGGAGACGGCAGAAGAGGCGATACGGGCGATCGTCCGAAGCGGTCATACGCTGACCGTCTATGACGACTACTCCACGCCGGAGAATGCCGCACGGCTGGATGCGTTGCATGAAGAACTGGGTATCCGCGTAGTGCATATCTCGGAACACGTGGATCATCCCTCGCCCAACTACCGCTGGGTGCTCCGAACGGCACAGCGTGAGGCGCTGGAACAGAACCGAGACCTCGTGATCGTAGAGAGCGACGTGCTGGTAAGGCCGGAGACGATAGATCGATTAGTCGAAAGCCAAAAGGTGCCTTCGGGCACTCCGATAAATGTCAAAAGACCTATTGGCATGGTAGCAGCCGTGACGGTGAACGATGAGGGGGTGGTGAATTTCCCGTATGAGTATGCCCGCAAGATTCGGAAGGACGGACCGTGCAAGAAGCGTTTCTCGTTCTGCTGCACCCTGCTGACACAGGAGCTACTGCGAGCCTATGACTTTGAGCAACTGGATCCGGAGAAAAACTGGTATGACGTGCATATCAGCCATATGTCCGTCAAACTGGGATTTGAGAATATCCTGCAAGTCAGCAATCCCGTCATCCACCGTCCACATAGCAGCCGGCCGTGGAAGCAACTGAAATACACGAATCCGCTGCTCTACTACTGGCGCAAACTGACCCAACGCAAAGACCGCATATGAAGCCCCTGGTATCCGTCATAGTGCCCCTATACAATGCCGCGCCTTATATCACCGAGGCGCTGGAGAGCATTCTCATGTCCGGCTACCGACCGATAGAGGTGGTCGTCGTGAACGACGGCAGCACGGACGACTGCTTCCAGGTAGCGCAGGCTTATGCGGCGCAGCACCCGGAAGTGCGGGTACTGAGTCAACCGAATGCAGGCGCTTCGGCCGCACGAAACCACGCTATACGCGAGAGCAAAGGCGTATATATACTGCCTGTGGATGCGGACAACCGTATTCACCCGATGTATATCGAGGAGGCAGTACAGGTGCTGGAACAGCGGCCGGAAGTGCGCGTAGTGAGTTGCCGGGCCGAATTCTTTGGAGCCCGGACAGGTGAATGGATCACCCCCAAGTTTAGTCATGCACTGCTGGCAAGAAAGAATATGATTGACACCTGCGCGATGTACCGACGGGCGGATTGGAATCGGACGCTCGGGTATAACGAGCATTGTGCGGCACGGGAAGACTGGGATATGTGGTTGTCGCTGTTTGAGTTAGGCGGTGAGTTTGTTCGCCTACCGGATATACGGCTTTACTATCGTGTACGCGAGGGTTCGAAACGTATCCAGGATCGGGCACTCAAGCATACCTTGATTGAGCAAATCAATCTGCGACACCCGAAATATATGGAGAAGTATCTGGGTGGTCCGCTACATTACCATCGCACCTGGAGCCGATTCCTAAATGCGTTCCGATGCGTGAAACAGGTAGGCGATTTTGAGCGCTGGTATGCGGGAGACGTGATCTTCCAACGGCGAAACACCTTGCGGCAGACCGAAGGAGTGGTGGTAAAGCAATTTGCGACACCGGGGTTCTGGAAGGGACTTTGGTATGGCCTGATCGGCAAGAGCAAAGCACGCCGCAGTTATGAATATGCGCTGCGTATGCCGGGTCTGACGCCCGAACCCGTTGCTTATCGGGAGGTGCGGGTGTGCGGATGGCTGCGCGAGAGTTGGTACGCGTGCCGGGCATCGGCGTGCACCCATACGTTCAACGAACTGATCGGTGCGCCCGACTTCCCGCACCGAGAGGAGATACTGAAGGCTATCGGCCGTTTCACGGCCAGGCTGCACCGGCAGGGCATCCTGCATCGCGACTACTCGGGCGGCAATATACTGTTCAACCAAGACGGTTCGTTGGTGGAGGTGATTGACCTGAACCGCATCAGCTGGAAGAAGGCGCTAAGCCGCACCGAGCGTTGGCAGAACTTCGAACGCCTCAATATCGACCGCAAGGCCCTGCGCATCATGGCACGGGCCTATGCCGAGTCGATGGGGGATGACCCGGACGAGGCGGCAGAGTATATCATCACGCACCGATGGAAAAAACATGTAAAACAAGGCATAACGAATCTATGAACCGATATCAAGACATCATGGGGCGCATCAACTACGGCTTGTTTCTATGCGTTGTAGCCTTACTACCCTTTCCGCAGGTATTCCTACGGTATGCCTGCGTGCTGTGGGTAGTGAGTTGGGCAATGGAAGGCCGCTGGATGCGACGCCCGAAATCGTTGCGGGAGAACCGGATGGCGATTCCCTTCCTATTATTTGCGGCATGGTATGCCTGGAAAGCTATCTCGGGTCTATGGGCCGCAGACCACGATGCTTGGGCGTGGCAGATGGAAAGATACCTCAGCTTCGGACTGCTGCTGCCGATCGGCATATGGGGCGTGAACGGACGGTATGACATGCGCAAGATCAGCAAGGTGCTGGTAGTCAGTTGTATCGTAGCGATTCCCTTCTATTTGATCGTCATGACGGTGCTCTACTACCACCGCGAGATCATCGACCAGCTGCAGTGGAAGGCCGATTGGAACTACGGCGTTAGCAGTTGGTACAGCTACTTCGACAATAACTCCTCCATCCTGAAGCACCGCTTGTTTCTATGCAGCGTCGAGATGCTAGGTGCGTTGCTAGCCATACAACTATGGCGGAAGGATAGGAAATGGCTGGCCGTGAGTCTGCCGGTGATGCTGAGCGCGATACCGCTGACGGGTAGCCGTCAGTCGATACTGACCTGCGCGGCCCTACTGGCCGTAGGTATCATCTACGCCCTACCCCAACGCTACAGGCTACGTTACGGCGTAGGCATATTGTTGCTGGGAATGGTGATCGGCGGCGGATTGCTGAAGATGCATCCGCGTATGCAGCAATTCAATCTGCGTGCCATCACCGAGATGCGCGAAGTGAGTCAAGAGCACGATGTGCGATTTAATATATACGGCTGTGCCCTGCAGCAACCGAGCGACTATATAGCGTACGGACTGGGGGCGGGACAGAGCACGGCATACCTGCTGCAGAAATACGAGGAGCATGGCTTTGACTATTACATCTTCAAGCATTATCACGCCCACAATCAGTACCTGGAAGAACTGATGGAACTGGGTATTGCGGGTCTGCTCCTGTTTGTACTAGCCTGGCTCAGCATACCGCTATGTGCACACGGCAAGGGCCGCCGTATGGCGGTGTTTATCACCGTACTATTCATGCTCAACATGCTGACAGACTGCATGTTCGGCAAGTTTGACGGTATTGCCCTATGGGCAGTATGTTTAGTGCTGATCCTTCTCCAGTCCGACCCGGAACGTCAGGAGTAGTCCGCGCGGGATACAGAGACTCATCGAGGTGCGGCTATTACGCATGGTCGGCTGGTTCTGATCGACGGTCCAATGCGGATAGGTGGCGTGGGTATATTGGTCGAAGGTATATTCGGTGAGCGCCGTTCCAAAGTCGTAGATATTGTAGCAGAGCACCTCCAGCGACATAGGTATATCCTTCACCCACCAGCGTCCCGTAGCGCGTAGCTCGAGGTTAAAGAACGCATCTTCCCGTTTTCCAAACGCCTGATTATACATATTGATACCCTTGGCATCGGAATGCACGAGGGCCGTCTGGGTGTGCGTACCGTCTGTATATTGCGATACGTAGAAGGGCGCAAAGGGTTGACCGTCCTTGAACTTACCATTGAAGCCAATGGAGAAGTACTTGCAGGCATTGTAGGTGACTTGCAAACGCAGGAGGAACGACTTATCCTGGTTCAGTCGGCAATTGCCCTGATACAGCAGGTTGTTTTCGCTGAGCGCTACGTAGGTATTGGGATTGGCTGAGGTCTCGCTGAGCACACCGATATTGTTATGGAGCGGACCGTTACCCAGCGTACTGAGGCCGGCCATCAGGTAGCTCTGCCAACTGAGCGAGACGTACCACTTACGCCCGTTGTAGGTATAGCGCACGATATTGGACATATAGTACGGCGTGCGTCCGCCGGGCGTGGACGACATGAGGTCGAGAGGCTGCGTCGTAACTGTATATTGGCTCTCCCCTTCTCGCATATAATAGGTATCGCCTTGCTTCTGCAGATTGGCATCTACGCCATCCGTATATTGGGTGAACCACATATTATAGTACTTACGAATCGAACTGAGAATGGCTATCTCGTGGCGACGACTCTTGCCGAAGGTGAACTGGATAGGCAAGTCGAGCACGGCATACGAGGGCTGGTGCATCCAGAGCTGCCGATCCGGCGTATGGTAGGCGCCACCCGTCGTGGTGAGCAGCGTATTATCCGCGAAGCGTGCCTCGCCGTTCATATAGTCGCGACTGAGGTAGCGCACCTCGTCCCAGGTATAGGACATGCGGTGATGGCTCACCGACACGCCGAACCGGAACCACCAGCAAGGGCTGTAGTCGATGGCAAACTTAGCGAGCCAGTTGGGTGAAACCACCGAGCGTCCCTTGCCCAGCACGATACCATCGAGCGAGACACCCAGATGGGCATACATATTGAGTCCCTTGGCCAGTTGCCTCTCGGCAATGACCAGGGCTTCGTTCTCCAGCAGACCGGACGTGAAGGGCGAGGAAGTCCAGTGGTAGGTATAGAGCGGCGTAGGCGAAGCATCCTCGATGGATTGCAGATAGATGGGGTTGCTCCAGCTGGTCGTCGTGGGACGGAAATGCAGCAGGGAGTTGTAGCCCTCGGCATGCACACGCAGCCAAGGCAGCAACTGCTGGTCGTAGCGGACAGAGAGGTTGACGCTATGCAGCCGTCCGTCGGCATACCAGGGTTCGAAAGCCTCGCCGTCGTGGTCGATGATGTTACGCGAGAACTCCAGGGTGTCGTGGCGCAGTTGGCTGAGTTCGTAGCTGAGTCCCGCTACCAATTTGCCACCGTTTTCAAAGCGGGTCGTACTGTATAGTCCGGCCTGATAAGCACGCAGTTGGGAGAGCTCGTTGGCATTGTAGTAGAGTTCGGAGCCATAGTCGGAGCGACCGTTGGTGACCAGGAAATAACGCAGATCGGTTCGGTCGGTCTTCATCGGGATCTGACCGTCCAGTTGGGCGGTATAGTAGTCGGCCGGGAACATACCGCTGATACCGGTCTGGTCGAAGGCGGTCAGCTGGCGTTGGCCGTACGTAACGTACGCATGCTGGTAGTAGCGGCGTCCATAGGCGGGGATGGCAAAGGTAGCATCCAGCGTACCTGCCCCTACGACATGGTCGCGCATTCGCATTGGGCGGTCGTCCATCGTACGTTCCTCGCCGGACGAGTGAAAGAGGTTGATCAACTGGCGCGTACCGGGCGAGATACCGCCCAGGTTGCCCACGTTGCCGGTCAGGCGCAACGTCTGCTGCTGCACGGAGTCGTCGGTGAAGAAGAGTTCGCCGTCGTGGTAGTCAAGCGCCAACGAGGTGCGGTCCATCTGGGTATGCAGCAGCGTACTACCGACCTGCATACGGCTATCGATACGCATACCGTTGAGGTGGTATTTGTTCTGGCGAAACGAGTTACCCGAGATAGAGAATACATTGCGATCGCCTAAGTTCCACTCGCCGGTGGTCTCCGACTCATAGATGGTAAACGCATTACCGTTATCCAGGTAATGCCCCAGGTCGGTAGTCTGGTACCAGTCCCGGAAATACTGACTCGACGTACTGTCCACGCCAAAAACAGGAAATGCCTCGGCACGCAGCAGCGTACTGAGGCACAGTCCTATACCGATCAATAGTAAACGATAGGTTTTCACTCGCTTAGCAGAATAAGTTCTTAAAGAAATTCTTCTTCTCCGACGAACCGGGCACGATATTCGGGCTGGATTTGAGGCCCTCGATCAGTTTCTGTTCGTCCTTGGAGAGGTGCTCCGGGATATATACGCCTACGTTGATGAGCAGGTCGCCCTGTCCGTAGGTACGTCCGTACTGATCCAGGTGGGGCAGACCCTTGCCACGCATACGCAACACTTTGCCCGGTTGGGTACCCGGCGTGATAGTGATCTTAACATCCCCCGTGAGCGTCGGTATCTGCACCTGTCCGCCCAGCACGGCCGTCGGCATGTCGAGTAGCAGGTTGTAGATCAGGTCATCGCCCTGACGCACCAGGTCGCGGTGCTCCTCTTCCTCGATGAGAACGAGCAGGTCGCCCGGTACACCGCCATGCGGCGCGGCATTACCCTTGCCCTGCATGGTGAGCGTCATGCCGTGGGCTACGCCGGCCGGGATCTGGATGGAGATGATTTCCTCGTCGCGTACGACGCCTTCGCCCTGACATTTGGTGCACTTGTTGCGGATGATCTTACCCTCGCCGTGACACTCCGGGCAGTCGGTCTGAACCTGCATCATGCCCAGGAAGCCACGTTGCTGACGATAGACCACACCACGCCCCTTACACTGCGGGCAGGTCTCGCCCTCGCGTCCGTCGGCACTACCCGTTCCGTTACATGAGGTACAGGGTACGAGTTTACGCACCTTGATCTTCTTGTCCACACCGGTAGCTATTTCCTCCAGCGTCAGGCGCACCTTGACACGCAGGTCAGTACCGCGACGCACTCGACGTGAGCCACCACCATGACCTCCCATGAAATCACGGAAGTCAAAGCCGGCACTCGCAAACACGTCGCCAAACTGCTGGAAGATATCCTCCATCGTCATGCCACCACCGGAGAAGCCACCCATGCCTTGCATACCGGCATGACCAAACTGGTCATAGCGTTGGCGCTTCTGCGGATCGCTCAGCACCTCGTACGCCTCGGCCGCCTCCTTGAATTTCTCCTCGGCGGTCTTATCGCCCGGGTTCTTGTCCGGGTGATACTGGATGGCCTTCTTGCGGTAGGCTTTCTTTATCTCTTCAGCGCTCGCGGTCTTATCGACCCCCAGCACCTCGTAATAGTCTCTCTTTTCTGCCATAACTATAACCTCTCACCTATAACCTATAACCTATAACCTTTAACCTATAACCTTTACTCTCCGACAACCACTTTTGCAAAGCGGATCACCTTATCGCCCAGTTTGTAGCCACGCTGCGTGCAATCGATCACCTTGCCGCGTTGCTCCTCACCGGCTGCAAAGGTAGTGACGGCCTCATGTTCGTCGGTATTGAAGTCCACGCCATCGGTCTCGATAGCATGTACGTTCTGCTTGTCCAGGAAGCCGATGAATTTCTGCTGGATCAGTCGGATACCCTCGCGCACAGCCTCTATATCATCGGTCTTGTCCATTGCTGCGACAGCACGCTCAAAGTCATCCACCAGCGGCAGCATCTCCGTGAAGATACGTTCGCCGGCCGTAGCCATGAGGTCGAGTTTCTCCTTGTTGGTACGACGGCGATAGTTATCAAACTCGGCCATCATACGCAGGTTCTTATCTTCCAGTTCGGCTACGCGCTTCTCCAGCTCGGCAATATGCTCCTCGGGCGTCTGCTCCTCAGCTTCGGCCTCAGCCTCCTGCTTATCTTCCGCGGGCGCTGCAGCCTCCCGGGGCTGCTCCTCATCCAGGATACGCTCCTGTTCCAATTCGTTGTCTTTTATCTGTTCTTTCTTCATAATTCAAATTCTTTCGATGTCAACCGTCTTACGTCAAACAGTATGCCAAGCCGAAGAGAACTGCCAAATTGTCATGCCGGATTAGTCGAGCACGAAACTGTACTGACCAATCTGGTTGCCATCGGCAAAGAACTCGACGCGGTAACTGCCCTCACGGGCTTCGCCGCTGAAGGGCCAGTAGAACGTACCGTGATATACCTCGCCGGCATACTCAATATCTTGCTTGAGCGAGTACGGCACCTGTCCGTCCTCAAAGTCGAAGACCTTACCTTCCTGCTCGCCCAGCAACTGGTCATCGGGGCCTGTGAGGCGCAAGTAGATAGTCTTCATGCCCGGTTCGGTAGTGATATTCTTACCGATGGTATAGTCGAGTTGCAACTTGACGGTCTTGCGCAAATAGCGTGTCTTCTTGTCGCGTTTGTTGAGCGGTGTCATCTCAAAGTTGGTGACATCCAGCTGTTTAGCTCGCGTGACGGTCTCGGTGAGCTGTTGGTTTTGCGTGGTCAGATGGGTATTCTGCTGACGAATCTGTTGATTCTCCTGCTTGACCTGCTGGTTCTCGGCCGTCAGAACCTGGTTCTGGGCATTGAGTTCGTCTATCTGGCGAATATAGCCCATGATGAGTTCGCGAACGTCGGCTAATTGTTTGAGAAGTTCGTTTATTCGCGCCTGGTCGTTCGTGTTCTCCTTACGCAGTTTCTTGATTTCTTCCACCAGTTCCTTGGCATGTTCGGTCTGCTGGTCAAGCAGCTGTTGCAACGAGTCGTTGTCCACCTTGAGGTGCTCAAAGGTCTGGAGCTGTTCGTCCAGGGCGTGCTCGTCGTCAAAACGTAACACGGCTTGCGACTGCTCAAAGGCAACCTGCTCGTTGAGGTTGAATATCTCACGCTCTTTCTCCTCGTTCTCCTTGCGCAGATGGTTCATCGAAACCAGCAGCGCCACGATGCCTGCAACAGCCAAGGCGCAGACACAGGAGACTATAATAATGATCGTTTTTGTCTTCTTATCCATAACAGTTATAAGAATGGAATTACTTTTTCTAATTGATTGCTACGCGATCCCTTGAGCAGGATACGATAGCCGCTCAGCGGATGAGCTTCCAGGTAGGTGCATAGTGCATCCACGTCGCTGAATATCTCGTACGGCGCCGTCGTCTCGCGGTACTCCTCGCCCAC
>DFGU01000120.1 GCA_002371785.1 Bacteroidales bacterium UBA3742 | reverse complement strand
TGGACTTTGTGTTTGCTAACAAGCCGATGCCCGAACTGGAGCGCTGGGCCAAACAGGTCTATGCCTATACCGACTCAGAGGGCACGGATTGGACCGTATGGTGCAAGAACGACCTGCCTAAGAACCGCTCGAAGCGGGTGCTGGTGCAGAATGCGTACGGTGCGTTTGAGCAGTACCTGCATGCCACGATAGACGTGCAGCGCAGCCGCGGATGGATATGGTGGTTGTTTGCGGGGTTGTTGCTTTTAGGAACCTCCATATATGGCGGATACATTATTTGGGAGCGCCGCAAAGAGAAGGACCTGACACCCGTGGAGCAAGAGACGCTCCGCCGCAAGCGCATGGGTATGCGTCGTCATTACGGATCGCAACTCTACCTATGGCTCCTGCTGCTGGTGCTCTATGCACCGATCGCGTTGATTGCCGTATTCTCGTTTACGGAGAGCAAGATTCTGGGCAACTGGACCGGCTTCTCGATGGGGCTGTATACCAACCTGTTCACGGGTCAGGCCGATGCCGGACTGAATAGCGCGATATGGTACACGGTGATCATCGCCCTGGTAGCAGCCGTATGCTCTACCATACTGGGAACGTTGGCCGCCATCGGTATCTACAACATGCGTGCACGTCAGCGCAAGGTGGTCAGCCTGATGAACTCGGTGCCGATGATCAACCCCGATATCATCACGGGTATATCACTCTTCCTGCTGTTTGTGGCGCTGGGCGTGAGCCAAGGACTGGCCACGGTATGCATCGCGCATGTGGTGTTCTGTACGCCGTACGTGGTGCTGAGTGTGTTGCCCCGCTTGAGCCGCATGAATCCCAATACCTACGAGGCTGCCCTGGACTTGGGCGCTACGCCCGCGCAGGCGCTGCGTATGGTCATGCTGCCGGAACTATGGCCGGGCATGCTCTCGGGTTTCATATTGGCATTGACGCTCTCGGTGGATGATTTCGGCGTGACCTTCTTCACGAAGGGTAGCGGCGGACTGGAGACGCTCAGTACGTTTATCTACTCGGATGCCCGCAAGGGCGGACTGACGCCTGAGTTGCGTCCTCTGTTTACCATCATCCTGCTGGTGATGCTTACGGCTCTGATAATTATTAATATTCGCAATAATAAACAAGAAAACAATTGATGCTATGAGAAATTTTTTCCTTTCTGCATTGGCTATGGTAGCCATTCTTTTCAGTTCGTGTGGCGGTAACGACCGCGTACATCAACTCAAGGTGCTCAACTGGGCAGACTATATCGATGAGGACGTCAAGGAGAATTTTGAGAAGTGGTATTACGAGCAGACGGGCGAGAAGGTGGAACTGGTCTATGAGACCTTTGACATCAATGAGACGGCGCTGACCAAGATTGAGGTAGGTCACGAGGACTATGACGTGTTCTGCCCGTCGGAGTACATCATCGAGCGCATGCTCAAGAAGGGTCTGATTCAGCCTATTCAGAAAGACCTGATACCCGACTCGATCTACTACTTTGACAATATCTCGCCATACGTGACCGAGAAATTCCAGCAGATGGCTCCGCGTGCGGACATCCGCGTGAGCGACTATACGGTAGGCTATATGTGGGGAACGACGGGCTTCATCTACAACCCGCAGCACGTACAGCGTGAGAACCTGGAGTCGTGGGAAGCACTGCTGAATCCGAAATTCAAGAACCGCATCCTCATGAAGGACGCTGTACGCGACGTCTATTCGGTGCTGGTGCTCTACGGTTTCCGTCACGAGATAGCGTCTGGCGAGGTGACCCGCGACGACCTGGTGAAGAATATCACGCCGGAGCGTATCGAGGTAGTGAAGGACATTCTCATCGAAGCCAAGCCGCAGATCTGCGGATGGGAAGTAGACTTCGGTAAGGAAGAGATGACCAAGGGCAAGGCATGGATCAACCTGAGCTGGTCGGGCGATGCCCAGTTTGCCATCGAGGAGGCTGCCGAGATGGGCGTGATGCTGGACTATATCGTGCCCAAAGAGGGTTCGAACGTATGGTTCGACGGTTGGGTAATACCCAAGTATGCCAAGAACGTGAAGGCCGCTACCTACTTCATCGACTATATGTGCAAGGCCGAGAATGCCTTGGCTAACATGGCCGAGATCGGTTATGTAAGTTGCGCAGGCGGTGAGAAAGCTGCGGCTGCGGTGCTGGCCGATCAGAACGATCCGGAGGAGTGGCCCGAGACGGTGGATGCATCGTACTTCTTCGGTCACGACCCGATCAAGGTGAACGGCGAGATGCTGGATCCGCACAAGCTCCACCTCAACCCCGTTTACTATGCCGACAACGACATCATCAAGCGTTGCGCGCTCATGCATGATGCAGGCGACGCACAGGAGATGTTGCTGGATATGTGGAATGAAATCAAACTGGTGCATTAATGCAAGAAAACAATATCCCTATACTCGACTGCCCGTACGGCGACTACATGATCGGCGATGCGAGTGGTAAACTGATGAAGGAGTACGGCCGTTTCCCGTGTAAGATCATGTGCGGCGTGTACGCACTGCTCGTACGCGGAACGGCGAGTGCGACGGTTAATATCACCGACTACTCCTTCAAGGCGAACGACGTGCTGCTCTTCGAACCCGGCAACTTCCTGTTCATCCACGATATATCGGAGGATGCATTGGTGTACTGGATCGTGTTCGGCAGCAGTTTCCTGGAGAAGCATACGTTCAACAACCGTATGTCGCTCTCGGCCATGCAACTGAAGTCGCCCAAGCTGAGTCTAACACAGGAGCATACCGAAGTGCTTTGCAGCATGTACGACACGCTCATCAAGGCGCTGAACACCAAGCCCTCGATGCTCAACACGGAGCGGATGGTGCATATCTTCAACCTGCTGCAGACCAGCTATGCCGAGCAGGCACGACTGCAGAACGACGTGGACGTACGGCCGCTGGATCGCAAGTCGGAGATATACCACGACTACTGCCAACTGGTAGTGAAGCACTACCACGAGTGGCACCACGTCAACCAGTATGCGCAGGCTATGCGTATCACCCTGCCGCACCTATGCTCCACCATACGCCAGGTGAGCGAACGTACGGCCGGCGACATCATCAACGATGCCATCCTGACGGATGCTAAAGCACAACTAAAAGTTACTAATCTGCAGATCAAAGAGATCGCCCTCTCGCTGGGATTTGATAATATCGCGTTCTTCAACCGATTCTTCAAGTCGCACGTGGGCGTCACACCCAAAGTATATCGCAATTCATAAACATCGTTCAGATTCATTCGGGGTGCTAACAAAGCTGAGAACACACCCGTAGAACCTGAGCAGGTAATGCTGCTAAGGAAAATGAGAACATTAATGCATTCTTATGTGTGCCAATTGGCCATCTCTGTGGCCATTTGGTCGTTAACGAGCGTAAGTGCCATCGCTCAAGTTGCTAACCCGCAAGACTCGCTCACGCGCTATAAGGAACTGGAGGAGATCTACGTCCAGGCCGCGCGCGTGCAGCAGACCACGCTCAGTACTGATGCGGTAGGTACCCAGGAGCTGAACCGCGAGAATACGGGTCAGAACCTGCCTTACCTGCTATCCACCGTGCCCGGCTTGCAGGTGACCTCGGACGACGGACTCGGAGTAGGTTATACCTATTTCCGCGTGCGCGGCACAGATCATACGCGTATCAACATGACCGTCAACGAGGTGCAACTCAACGACCAGGAGAGTCAGACCGTGTTCTGGGTCAACATGTCGGACATGGCTTCGTCGATCTCGCAAGTGGATGTACAGCGCGGCGTAGGAACGAGTACGAGCGGTTCTGCCTTTGGCGCCAGCCTGAATATGCAGACCAACTTCGTGGACACGGTCAGCCATATGACTATCGCCTTTAACGGCGGTATGTACAACACCTTCCGCGAGATGATCAGTGCCCATGCCTCGATTGCCAACCGCTGGAAACTGAATGCCCGTTTCAGCAAGGTGGACTCGGACGGTTTTCTGTATCGCACCAAGAGCGACCTGTATAGCTACTACGGTGACATCGGCTGGTACGGACGTAAGACGCAGGTGATCCTGCGTGCCTTCGGCGGTGCGGAGAAGACCGGCATGGGATGGGAAGGCGTGGACTACAATACGGCCTATGGCATCGACGGCGCCGATCGGCGATACAATCCCGCGGGAGAATACAGCGTCAAGGCGGCGGATGGTAGCGACTCGACGGTGTATTATCCCAACCAGACCGACAACTACGCGCAGCAGCACGCTCAACTGACTATCCTGCACCGCTTCACGCCGCAGTGGAATATCTCCACCACGCTCCATTATACCCACGGAGGCGGCTACTACGAGCAGTATAAGAAGAAGAAATACAGCTACTGGGGACTGACCGACCCTGCGCTGGTCAGCAATCCCAAGGACAAGAGCTATGGTATGTACCAGAAATGGCTGGAGAACCACTATGCCGGTTTTCTGATCAATGCCAAGTATGTGTCGGAGCCGGTGGACTTCCAAGTGGGCGTAGCCGGCAACAACTACCTGGGTCATCACTGGGGAACGCTGGAATATCTGGCCAAGCCGACGCTCCAAGCCCTGCCTATTCACTATGAGTACTACCGCAACAAGGCCAACAAGATAGACGTCAATACCTATGCCAAGGCCAACTGGCGTATCATCCACCGTGGTCAGGAGAAGCTGAGTCTGTACGGCGACCTGCAGTACCGCTACGTGCGGTATAGCCGCGATGGTATCAACGACGAGAACATGGAGGATCTGCCCCTCACGGCCAACTATCACTTCTTCAACCCCAAGGCGGGACTGACCTACCAGAACGGCGGCCATATGCTCTCCGCCTCGTTTGCGATAGCCAACCGCGACCCGAGTCGCAACAACTACAAGGAGAACGCCCGCTACGATGCCGCTACCGGCACGTGGACCAACCTGCCGAAGGCGGAGCGACTGTATGACTACGAACTGGGCTACCAGTACGCGCACGCGCGTTTTAATATAGGTCTGAATCTCTATTTCATGGACTATGACAATCAGCTGGTGCTCACGGGCGAGTATAACGACGTAGGCGCGATGAAGACCGTCAACGTGAAGGATTCGTACCGTATGGGTGCGGAACTGACCGCAGGCGTACGCATTACCGACTGGATGCGCTGGGAAGGCAATATGGTGGTGAGTCGCAACAAACTGCAGAACTACAAGCAGTATATCGACCTCTATGACGATCAGACCAACTGGAACTGGGTAGGCCAGGACTCCATCGTGGGTGATGTGACGATCGCTTTCTCGCCGACCATCACGGCCATGTCGCTCTTCACGTTTGAGTATGCGGGCTTTATGGCTACCGTCCAGACCAACGTGGTGAGTCGTCAGTATCTGGACAACACCCAGGACATACACGCCATGCTGAAGGCCTATACCACGACCAACGTCCACCTGCAGTACCAGTTGCCGATGCGCAAGTGGTTTGCCGACCGACGCGGGGTACCGAACGTACGACTCAACTGCCAACTGAATAATATCTTCAACGAGAAATACGCCAGCAACGGCGGTGCCGAAGCCAGCAGGTTCTTAGACGGCAGTCGCTGCGCCTGGTATTATGCGCAGGCGGGCATCAACGTGCATGCCGGTTTTCAGGTGGAATTCTAAAGGTCGAGCACCAGGGTAGGAACGACATATCCGGCTGCCAGCAGCGCCAGATAGAGCAAGAAGATGATGCCGCGGTGGACCGACTCGGTCTGGCGCATAAACGTCACGGCCAGTCCGGAGAGCATGGCGAGCATCAGCGGCAGGGTGCGCATAGGCGTCATGGGGTAGAGCACCATCATGATGCATGGGGCAAAGAAGAGCGCAAAGAGCGTCATGACGGCCTGCTGGCGTACGCTGTCACGATCCACACGTATCACCGTGATGATGAAGAAATAGCATCCCATGCACATCAGTGCAGCCTGCATGACCCATTCTTCCGGGTCGGCCGACTCGAAGATAAACTGGCGATCCAGTATATAGAGGAACGGATTGCTGATCCGCTGCAGATAGATGCCCAGCCCCATATAGATGACAAAAGTGCCTAAGGCAATGAGCGTCGCCAGCATGGTGCGTATGCTGAAGGCGGACAGGATGATATAGGCGATCCATATGAACGGAAATAGCCATATCATATCGGGCACCAGCAGCGATGCCAGCAGCAGGATCAGCGACGAAATAAAGGCATCTTTAGCCGTCTCTTTTTCCCGAAAACCCCGGAACAGGATATGTAGGATGATCAGCATGGCGCATACCCCCACTTGTCCCTGCCACAGTGTGTGGAGAGTGGGGAAGACCGATATGGCTGCAAAATAGAGTACGGCCGGCAGAATGTCGGTGTCGCGCGTCAGTCCCGAGAAATGAAAGAAGAACTGCAGCAATGCGGCTGCAAACAGCGTGAGCAGGAGCGTCAGCATGACGTTGCCGCCCGATTGTTCAGTGAACGATGGCAACCAAAGCAAACCTATCCCTACCAGCAGCAGGATAGCTACCGGTAGAGATAGTTTGGATATATGCTTTAGGAAATGCCCCATATCAAGGAATGCTTATTCGATGAATCCCTTACGACGCAGCAGGTACTGCGGATCGGCTTCCTTGCCGCGGAACTCCAGGTAGAGCTCCTGTGCATCGCGCGTACCGCCCTGCTCCAGCAAGTGACGGAAACGCTTAGCTACCTCCGGATTCAGGATGTTACCCGTCTCCTTGAAGGCTGCAAACGCATCAGCATCCAGCACGGCCGACCAGGTATAGCTGTAGTAGCCTGCCTCGTAGCCCGTGGTGAAGATATGGTTGTAGAACGTGGAGCGATAGCGAACGATAATCTCCGGGATCATATGCATCTTAGCCATCGAAGCGGCCTCAAAGGCATTGACATCCAGTCCGTCCACGGTGGTCAACTCATGATAGTCCATATCCAGGATGGATGCCGAAAGCAGTTCGGTGGTCACAAAGCCCTGGTTGAACTTGCCGGCATTGTTGATCTTCTCGATCAAGCTGTCGGGGATGACCTCGTCGGTCTTATAGTGACGGGCATAGGTGCGGATGATCTCCGGCTCGTAGCAGTAGTTCTCCATGAACTGCGAGGGCAGTTCCACGAAGTCGCGCGGCGTATTGGTTCCGCTCAGGCTCTTATAGTGGGCCTTGGAGAGCAGACCGTGCAGGGCATGACCAAACTCATGGAACAGGGTCTCTACGTCGTCCATCGAGAGCAGCGAGGGGTTGCCGGCCGTAGGCTTGTTGAAGTTACCCACGTTGATGATCACCGGACGATGATCCACGCCGTTGGCGTCGATATACTGCGACGAGATATTGTTCATCCAGGCACCCGGACGCTTGCCTGCGCGCGGGAAATAGTCGGTGTAGAGGAAGCCTACGAGACGTCCGTCGGCCTCGGTCACCTTGAATACCTCGACTTCCGGATTATATACCGGCATGTCGTTCACTTTCTCAAACCGGATGCCATACAACTTGGTAGCCAG
>DFGU01000057.1:2885-11207 GCA_002371785.1 Bacteroidales bacterium UBA3742 | reverse complement strand
TTGATATCCATAGTATTTTAGTCGTTAGTCGTTAGTCGTTAGTCGTTTGTCGTTTGTTTTTAGACCCATTGGCGGCAGACCATTTTTTTGCTTGCTCTGCCGCGCTTCTTTGTTTTTCATATGCTACACACATAGCTCGGAGATTTTCTCTTATTTTCCCCTTGACCGTTTTATCCAATTCCGTGTCATCTATTAGATCATCGACTCTATTAAGCCCGTAAAAAAATAATTCGTCCATAGTTGTTATTTGTTTATATTGTGTTCGACATTCAGTGTTTGGACCTCTGCTAGGAAGTCGCTGTTTGGTAGCAGGGTGAGGTGGCGCAAGTAGGCATGCGAGAGGCGATGGAGGTCGTGGACGACGGACTCGATAAGTTTCTGGCGCGCGTCGGCGTTCAAGTGTTCGCGGCCTTTACGGACGAGCAGGAGGTTGTCGGCCGACCAGTCGAATTTGTCACGGTTTAGATGATGGATCTCGTAGCCCTCAGGACGCGAGCCGTGCCAGATTTCGTACATGGCAAGGTGGCAATGTAAACAATTTTTGCGTCTATCACTCTTATATCGTCTTAAGCAAGGATAGCAACTTCCCTTCTTGTATTTAGCCTTTGCGCTATTCCAATCGGGTTTAACCTCTTTTAAGCCATTTTTAGAGAGTGAGAAGAATCGCAAGCCGGCGCCGCCTTCGCCGTATAGGCGTGCAAGGCCTTTTTCGCTCACAGCGGTCGGGTGTCGTCGTGCGATAGCGGAAGAGCCATCGCAGAAAAGGATGTTTACGAACTCCCGGGGCTGCGCGATAAAGCCGAGAACGTTCGTGCCCGGGCGGATAAACGCCCATGAGCGGATGGGGATGGGATTGTAATTAAGCATAAGCATCGGATCTTTATGAGCGGCGACGTTGCCGACTCGGAAATCCGGTGCAAAGGTAGGGATAAAAAAAATGACCCGCCAGAAAGCAGGTCATTATGGAAATAGCGTTCCGCCGAATGGAAATAGAGTTCCGTTTTTGCGGAAATGGGCGGAAATAGACGGAAGTCAGCGTTTGTTGCGAGCGCCTCTGAAATTCCGCTCGCTATAGGGCAGTTTTCCGAAGCGCTTTGTTACCTCTCGATAGATGGTAGCTGCATCAACATGCATGGTCTCCAGATAGCCAAGATTCTCGTTATCCCACAGCACACGCCACAAAGTCTCGGCCGAACCTTTGCAAGCAGCGCGTATCTCAGCCTCGACGGTCTCGACACGATCCTGTTCGTAACATTTCTTTGTGAAAAATGGGAAGGGAGAATGCCGGACAGGTGCTTTTTCGGCAGACGATTCTATTACCTGTACACCTATACCTCCGGCTTCGACTTTCTCTATCTTGTGCTTGACGTTGTCGCCAAAGATGATAGTGGTAGGCTGGAGCGTACCGTTTGTAATGGCTTCCAGTATTTGTCGTTTGATGTCTTCGTTATTCATTTTGCTTCATAAAAAAGCATGGACAAGCGGGATAGCAAACGATGTCAGCGAAACATGTAACGATATCCCACCTATCCATGCAACACACAGATAACTGGGACATATTGCTTCTCGTTACTTAAAGTTTCGCTGACTCGTTTGCAAAGAAATATGCCTGCTAATAAAATATGTCCTTCTGTTTAACGTCGGTAAGCGACGAAAGCGACTGCAAAATTACAACAATTTTGCGATATATGCAAATAATTCTGCTATTTAATCGTATTTCGTATCTACATTATCGCCCAAATTGAGGGTATCGAGGTGGTCGATGTGGATATGATTCTCGACGAATTGATTTACGATGAGCGGCGATTCGTATTCCTCGTCAGCCCATTGCTCACATTGAGCGATAACTGTATTTAATGCCGTCTCTCGTCCCTCCGGCGGATAGTTGTACTTACGTAGCAGACGCTTTACTAAGGTACGCATACTTGCCTGCGCAGACTCCTTTTTGTTCCAATCTATGGTGCGGTTCTTGCGCAAGGTCTCAGTCAGTTCTTTGGTGAGGGCGATGAACTGCTCGTTGGAGTACGCCTTTCGCACTTCCTCTTGTTGCGTCAGCGCATCATAGAAGGCCTTCTCCTCGTCGGTTAAGCCCAAATTGTTACCTTGCTCTTGCTCTGACTTGATCTGCAGGGCTATCTTGATGAGTTCGTTGATGACCTCCTCGTTGGTGAGCATACCTTTGAGGTAGGACGAGAGCGCCTGTGAGAGGAGTTCGGAGAACTTGGCACTTTGCACCACGTTGGTATGCTTGAAACCCGCTACTACTCCTTTGAGGAGCTTTTTGAGAATCTCTACGGCGAGGTTCTTCTCTTTCATACGCCGGAGGTCGTTCAGGAATTTCTCATCGAAGAGCGAGAAATCGCGTTTCTTCTCATCGAACAGCACGACAATGCCTTCGGATTGTACGGACTGAGCGAGCAGGTTCTTGATACGCTCGTTGATCTCTTTGGCCTTGACGGACGTAGTACCTACCTCAAAGCGCAAGAGCAGCACACGCACCGCATCGTAGAATGCCACGAATTGCAGTTCGTCTTCCGAGAGCAGGGAGCGGCATAGCGTGACCGCATTATGCAGCAGTGCAGACTCCTGGAGGTAGGCTTTGCGTTTCGCATCACGACTCACCTCGCACAGGAAGTTAACCGCCTCCTTGATAAGGACAGCCTTCCGGGCATCGGTTGACTGCGGGAACGCGCTATAGTCGAAGCCGTGGAGCATATCCTCGCATATCTCTTTCTTCTCCTGATAGGTACGCAGGGCGGTCTTGGCGATATTGGGGTCGCCGAACTGCTTCTTGTCGCGGTCGGTATATTCCTGCATGGCACGCTTGAGTGCCTGGGCGATACCGATATAGTCCACAATGAGTCCACCTTGCTTCTCAGGGAAAACGCGGTTGACGCGCGCGATAGCCTGCATGAGGTTGTGACCGGCCATCGGCTTGTACATGTACATCGTACTGAGAGACGGCACATCAAAGCCGGTCAACCACATATCTACGACGATCGCTATTTTCAGTTCGGAGTTCTCGTCCTTAAACTCTTTGGCGAGTTGCTTGCGGTACGCATCATTGCCGATGATCGGTCGCCAATCGGCCTCGTCCTTGTTGCTGGAAGTCATGACCACTTTCACCTTGTTGGTCCAATCGGGCTTCAGTTCGAGGATGCGCTGGTAGATACTCATGGCTATCCGGCGGTTGTAGGCAACGATCATCACCTTGCCGGTCAGCTCCTGCTCGCGATAGGACGTATAGTGGAGAAGGATATCATCCACGAGGGAGTTTATTGTCTCGGGCGCACCCAGCACTTCCTCCAGACGACTGAGCTCGTGCTTGGTCTTTTCGAGTTGGGCATCGGTCACTCCTGCCGTATCGAGGTTGGTGAACTCGGCGTCGAGTTGTTCGAGGATATCCGCATTGAGTTTAAGACGCATCGCGCGGCTCTCGTAATAGACAGGCAACGTGGCGCCATCCCGAACGGATTGCGTCATATCATAGATATCAATATAGTTTCCGAACACCTCTTGGGTGTCTCGGTCGCGGTCGGATACAGGCGTACCGGTAAAGCCGATAAAGGACGCATTCGGCAAGGCTTCGCGCATCAGTTTGGCGTAGCCTTTCTTGGTGCGCTTGGCATCAAAATCGTAATGCACATCGCCATATTGGGAGCGGTGCGCCTCATCGGTCATGACGATAATGTTCCGGCGGTCGGAGAGAAAAGGACCCGAATGGCCTAACTCGCTCCAGTCCGTTGACTGGTCTTCGAATTTCTGAATGGTGGTAAAGAATATTCCTCCGGCTTTGCGATCACGGAGCAGATCGCCGAGTTCGGCTTTAGAGCCCGCCTGTTGCGGCATCTGGCGCAGGAACTGGGCGCAGCGGGAGAACTGACCGTATAGCTGTTCATCCAGGTCGTTGCGGTCGGTAACGACTACTATCGTGGATTCCGAGAAATGGCGACCCAGCAAGCGCGCGAAGAATACCATCGAGAGCGACTTACCCGAGCCTTGCGTATGCCAGAAGACACCTATCTTTCCGTTACCCTCTACGGCTTTGTAGGTGCAGCCGAGGGCACGATTTACGGCAAAGTACTGGTGATAGCCCGCAAGTATTTTGGCAGGCTGTCCCTCCCGATGATCAAAGCATATGAAGTTATGGATAATATCGAGCAGCCGCTCCTTGGGGAATATGCCATGGAAGAAAGTGTCGTAGCTGACGTGCTTCTGGTCGATATACTTACCATCCACGCTCTTCCACTCCATGTAGCGCTCTTCGTCGGCGGTGAGTGTACCGGCATAGGTATAGCTGAAATCGGAGATGACGTTGAAGGCGTTGTAGGTAAAGAGGTCGGGCGCCTTAAGTTGGTAGTTCTTCATCTGAAGGTAGGCATCATGCACCGATACTCCTTCTTCGGAAGGCGATTTGAGTTCGATGACCACCAACGGCATGCCGTTTATGAAGACCACCATGTCGCAGCGGATTGCATCCAGTCCTTCTACGCGCCACTGATTCGCGATATGGAAGGTATTATTGGTATAGTGGTCGTAGTCTATGAGTTGCACCAGTTCCGTCCGCTCCTCCCCGTCGTGCATGAAGGGCACCTCCATACCATCTTGCAGGTGTTGCAGAAAGGTCTCGTTGGCTTGAAGCAGCGTACCGTCGGTCGCATAGAGAATACGGCGCACGGCCTCGTCGATGGCCTCGGCAGGGAGCGTCGGGTTGATACGACGAATAGCCGGCTCGATCATATCCACATAGCAGGGCTGACGATAGTCGCGCGTAATGTCAGGACCATAGATATATTCGTAGCCTAACTCATCACGAAAGAGCGCGATAAGCGCTTGTTCGTAACTATCTTCGGTATATTTAGCTTTACTCATAAGGCTATTTCTCCCTTCATTAGTTTGGGTAATAATGTGTCGCGGAGGGCTGCAAGGCGGTGGGACTCTGAGATATTATTTAGAATAGTATCTAATATGCCATTATATCTCATTCCAAAATCCTCCAGCACTTTATCCGTCGGAACTATAATAGATAATTTTCCTGTTTCAATCGGACTAAGATTCATTTGAGCCGTTCCGCGGGATATACTTATCATTCTGGATTTCATTTCTTCTTGACGGAATAGAGTATAAACAAATAAACGATTATATTCTGCTCTGGGTTGCAGTTTAGCAACACGTTGATTTAACAGGCAATTTTCTATATCCACTAAACAACATCTACCCACATTTCCTGTCAATGATAGCAATATATCGCCTTTTTTCAAAAGACACCAATTTGGCATTTTTGCAGGGGTTGCATCTAAATGATCCGCACCGTCAGTCGTCATTTTTCCATCTTGCACTCCCTTTATCGTTATTAAATTATAGAAACCGTTTGCTACAAAATCTGACGATTTGAAAGCAAAACCATTAAGTAAATTTACTACGTCAGCTATAGTCCCCTCTTTCCAATCATCGGGCATAGTTCCGCCAAAGGGTTCAAAGTCCACGAACCAAGATTTGAAAAGGGCTTGTGCTTGTGCCTCCAAATTACGGTTGATGCGATTATTATTCTCAATCTTATCATCCAAAGAAGAAAGGATAGCAGCAATGCTGAGTTGCTCTTTATGTGACGGATATGTCACTTCTATCTCGGACAATAACTTTGTATTTATAGAAGGCATCGTAGCCCCAACGGCAATATTTCTAATCGATTGTTTTACATCTTCTTTTTGCAGATAATAATATAAAAACAATGGATAGACCTCCTCATTCGTGCGCACTCGAAGACATCGACCAGAGAAAAGCCAGCCTTCTTCATTTGATGAGACATAAGAACATCTATCAACTGATCCAACTCGACTAAAAACGACATCCCCCTCTTTAAGAGTATATTTTTTCAGCCTTTCTTTGTCTGCGTCAGAAACACAAGGAAGATTTTGTGTGGAAAATACGCGTGCACCCAAATGTTCAACGGTAACTATAGGTGTACCTTTAATGACATAGTCTTCGTTGTGCAGTTGACTTCCAAAAGGTCCTGTCTGAACATTGGCGACCTCTCCTAATTTAACCGTTTTCCACTCCATAGTTTAGCCGATTTTGTAGCCGATAGACGCTAATTGTTTACGGATTTCGGCTTCGAGGGCGTGACCTTTGTCGAAGAGTTCGGAGAGTTCCGCAGTGAGGCGGGTCATCTTCTCAGCAAAGGGTTCACCATCGTCCTCTTGCTCTGCAATACCTACATAACGTCCGGGCGTAAGGATATAGTCCTGCTTGGCGATTTCATCGAGCGAGACGGTTGCACAGAAGCCTTTCTCATCTTGGAGCGTTCCGGCTTCGTACTGACGGAACGTATCAGCGATACGGAGGATGTCCTCCTCAGTCAGTTCACGCAGTTTGCGCGTGACCATCGTACCGAGATTGCGTGCATCGACAAAGAGTACCTTTCCGCGCTGCTTCTTATTGCGATTGAGGAACCAGAGACTTACCGGAATGCCGGTAGAATAGAAGAGTTGGTTTGGCATAGCCACGATACCTTCTACGAGGTCGGCCTTAATGATATTGGCGCGTATATCGCCCTCGCCGCCGGTCTGCGAACTGAGTGCACCGTTAGCGAGCACCAAGCCGATCTTGCCGTTTGGCGAGAGGTGGTGGATCATATGCTGAATCCATGCGAAGTTGGCATTGCTTGCAGGCGGGATGCCGAATTTCCAACGGACATCTTCAAGCAAAGAGGGTTGCCCCCATTTGTCCAAATTGAAGGGCGGGTTTGCCATGATATAGTCGGCCTTGAGCGTCGGGTGCTGGTCATCGAAGAAGGTATCGGCATAGCTCTTACCAAGGTCGGCTTCCAGACCACGGATAGCGATATTCATATGCGCCATCTTCCATGTAGAGGGATTGGCTTCCTGACCATAGATAGATATGTTCTTGATCTCGCGTTGGTGCGAACGGATGAACTTGGCGCTCTGCACGAACATACCTCCCGAGCCGCAACAGGGGTCGTAGATACGTCCGCTATAGGGCTGCAGCACCTCTACTATCGTGCGCACGATGCAAGAGGGCGTATAGAACTGGCCGGCGTTCTTGCCTTCCATGCTGGCGAACTTCTGCAAGCAGTACTCATACGTGCGACCGAGCAGGTCACGCTCCTCACCGGCTCCGTGCATCTGGATATTGGTAAAGAGATCGACTACGTCACCAAGACGGCGTTTGTCCAATTCAGGACGTGCAAAGTTCTTCGGGAGAATACCTTTTAGGCGCGGGTTCTCCTGCTCGATAAGACGCAGCGCATTATCTATGGTGACACCTATCGTCGGTTGGTGCGCATCGGCGGAGATGACCGACCAGCGGGCACCTTTCGGCACGAAGAAGACATTCTCTGCCGTGTATTCATCCTTATCCTCCGGATCGGCAAGCGGGTCTTGCTGTAGCTCTGCGAACTTGGTCTCGAAGCGGTCGGAGATATATTTCAGAAATATCAGACCGAGGACTACTCCCTCGTACTCCGATGCGTTTAAGTTACCACGCAGCACGTCCGCTGCTTTCCAAATCTTATCTTCGAATCCAATCGAGATGGTGTCTTTAGCCATATATATAAGGTGTTATTTCTTATCGTTTTTATAACAAATCTTGCAAGGCCGTTTGCCTTGCTTCTGGGCGTCGCGGAGGGGGATACGACGGACTTCGTGGTTGCAGAGGTCCAGCCCCTCGCAACTATCCGTACGATGATAGCACGCCGCGTACGGGCTATCGCAGATATAGACCTTTTGGCCATCGGCGGCCATCAGGAAAAGGAAAGACAATATGATCCAGAGGCGGCTCATCTTCGCTCGGGCTTACAACCGGTATTCAAGCAGCGGAGCAGCTCCTTGGCAGGCTCGTAGCCACTGATCGCCGACATGAGCAAAAGCGCGTCGGCTTCCTGCTTATCCTTAATATAAGGAACGCCCTCGGGCACGGGACGCTCGGAGGCATAATAATAGGAGCACGCCATCACGTACTGCGCGCGGGGATCGTCCGACTCGAGCAGCGCCTGGTAGTGGCGCATAGTGTCGGCATTGGTAAAGAAAGCCTTGCTAAGGGCCAAAGGAGAATTGGAGGTCTTGGTATCCGGCTTCGCCATGAGCACGGCGCCGGAGAGCAGCGCGCCCACCAGTACCGCTACAAACAAAAACGACGGTACCCACCGAAAGTGAGCACCGCCGTTAAGCGTTGCGAATAGGGATTTATTACGATTTACCAGCCCTTCGCAGTAGGGGGGGTACTGGTAATCAGCGAGTTATGAAAAGATTTGCGAGTATTCATGGTTCGTATGCGCATAATTTGGGTGCAAAGGTACGAAAA
>DFGU01000057.1:0-2677 GCA_002371785.1 Bacteroidales bacterium UBA3742 | reverse complement strand
TTGGCGTTGGCATTGGCTGTTTCCGCGGCGCCGGCCACACCCCCTATCGTCCAAGAGACACCGGCTTGGCCGGTCATCACCGAAGGTAGGTACCCGCCGGAGAGGAATTTTACGGATTATTTATCTTTGTCCTCGTCCTTGAGCAGGTCATCGGATTGATCCACCTCAAATGGTAATGTGGGCTTTTGATTCTCAAAGAAGCGCTTGGCGCTAAGAGGCGAGACTACTTTCTTACCCGTCTGCGCTTCCAGTTCTTCGCGCGCTACACGGGCAACCTTGCCGCCACGTGCGGCTACGTCCATATTCTCTTTCAGGGTCGCAGGATTCTCGCTGCGCGTAATACTGGTCGTAGAGAGTTCGGCTAACATGCTGAGGACCAACTCCTCGTTTGTCATGTTGTCGCGCAGGTTCTCCTTCTTCAGACCTTTGAACTTCTTATATTCTTTGGCCGACTTACCTGCCCATGCTTGATAAATAATATCCGTAAGTGTGGCGTACTCCAGCGAATCCTTGACGCCATGTTGATCCCACTGATCGGTCAGATCTTTGCGAATCTCTATGCTCTTAAGCCGTTGGTTGATCCAGTTGTCCGAATAGCCGAGACGCTTATAGTCTCGCAGGGCTTGCTGGATACTTAGTTCCGGATCTTGCAATTGGTCGAGACGCTCACGCCCTACACGTGCAAGCCACAGTTTAAACGGTTCGGCTTTCTTGGACGGGACAGATTGAATAAGGCGCAAAAGCTGCTCAGAATCAGCCACATCAGTGAGATACTTTTTCCCATCAGAAGACTGTAATTTCAGTTGTCCGATTTTTGCGGACAACTCACTTCCTTCCTTTTGAAGCTTGCTTTTCAAGTCGCTCCAATACTTACGTGGTCTATCCGTATCAGTTAGCACCTCTATAACATCCACAACCGAGAAATACCACTTCTCTTGTTCTTCGTCCCATGCGGTACGGATCTGCTTGCTCTCGAATAACTTGATAGAATCGTTTTCCATAGTAATATCCTTTTGCCTGCAAAGTTACACTTTTTTTTCGACTTGAGCAAATATTTGTTTACTTTTTTCCGACGTATGCAAAAAAACTTACATTATTATAAAAAAAACGGAAAAAATGATAAAAAAATTTGGTAATGTGAGATTTTTGTTGTACCTTTGCAGCGTAAAATGAAAAAAACTAATTTTTTGAAGCGATGGAAAACAGGAGATTTGAAGACCGTAAGGAGCCCGAGATCGTATATTCGAAATCGGTGAAGGCAGGCAAGCGCATCTATTACCTGGACGTAAAGAAGGCGCGTAACGAGGACCTGTATCTGTGTATCACAGAGAGCAAGCGTAAGCAGCAGGGTGAGGACATGGCGCCTCAGTTTGAGAAGCACAAACTATTCCTCTACAAAGAGGATTTTGCCCACTTCACAGAGGGCTTGCGCGAGGTGATCGGATATATCGAGGAGCAGTTAGGCCAATTTGACACCCGCGAGGTGATGGATCAGCAACGCGAGGCACAGCGTGCAGAAGAAGAGGCCGCGGCAGCAGCACCCCAAGCTAAAACCGAGGAGCCGGAAGAAAAAAAGAAAGGATTGTTCAATCTGTTCAAATAAGGATAGTATCCAGAATTTGTTGAGCGACTGTCTGCTTCGTTGCAAGCGGGCAGTCTTTTTTTGCGCCCGCGGAAGAGAAGATGGTGACGCAGTTGGTGTCGGTAGCAAAACCGGCTCCGGGGGTACGCAAGGAGTTGAGAACGATATAGTCGAGGTGCTTGCGCGCCATCTTACCGAGGGCGTTCTGCTGTTCATGCTCGGTTTCGAGTGCGAAGCCCACCAAGAGCTGACCCTCACGCTTCTGTTCGCCAAGCCGTGCCGCGATGTCAGGATTCTCGACAAGGGAGAGGGAGAGCGACTGAGAATCAGGCTGTTTCTTGATTTTCTCGGGCGCTATCCGGGCCGGACGGTAGTCAGCCACGGCGGCGCAGAGGATCGCGAGGTCGGCATGCGGAAAATCAGTCTCCGCAGCCTGGCACATCTCCTGGGCCGAGCCCACGGGGACGAGACGGAGACGGTCGCTGTGACCGACGAGGGTCTCAGAGGTAGGACCGGAGACGAGGGTGACGTCCGCACCGCGGCGGAGGCACTCACGGGCGAGGGCATAGCCCATCTTGCCGGTGGAGAAATTCGAAAGATAGCGTACGGGATCGAGCCGTTCGACAGTAGGGCCGGCCGTAAGGAGCACATGACGGCCCAGGAGGGTCTTGGGCGTAAGCGCGGAGAGGACCTCCTCGAGCAACAGTTCGGGCTCGGGCATACGTCCACGGCCGGACGTGCCGCAGGCCAGGGGTCCCTCGGCGGGCTCGATAATCGTCACGTTCTCGTATGAACGCAGCCGCTCCAGGGCCTGCCGGGTAGCCGGGCTCTCCCACATCTTGTCGTTCATCGCGGGCGCAAGCAGAATAGGCTTGCGGGCCAGGCATGAGCAGAAGGTGGTGGAGAGGGCATCGTCGGCGATGCCGTAGGCAAACTTAGCGAGGCTGTTGGCCGTCGCGGGTGCGACGATCATGAGGTCGGCCCACTCGGGCAGGGAGATATGCTCGGTGGCGTGCGCGTTGATAGCGGCAAACACATCGCTATAGACCGGCGCTCCGGAGAGGGTCTGGAGCGTGGTCTGGGTAACGAACTGCA
>DFGU01000075.1:3125-7611 GCA_002371785.1 Bacteroidales bacterium UBA3742 | reverse complement strand
TGGAGTTTGCGAAGCGGAGGGTCTCCGCCGACGGAAATGCGATGCCGGGCCAAGGCGCCCGGATTGAGGTGTTCTGCCTGGAGCCGCTCATGCCGTACGACTACCAGGAGTCGCTCAGCGGTACGGAGGGCTGCACCTGGAAATGTATGGTGGGAAATGCGAAGAAATGGCGCTTCGGAAGCCTGAACCTGAATGTGGCGTCATTGGGTATCACCCTGCGGGCGTACAAAGAGCAGGTCATGGGAAATACGTATGCCGTGCGGTTTGAGTGGGACGATAGAACGGTGGCGTTTGCAGAGATACTCGACGCCGTGGGCGAACTGCCGATACCTCCTTATCTGAACCGCAAGACCGAAGAGAGCGACAAGACGACCTATCAGACCGTCTATTCGCGCATCAAGGGTTCGGTGGCGGCTCCTACGGCCGGTTTGCATTTCACCGAGCGCGTACTGGATGACCTGCACCAACGCGGCATACAGACCACCGAACTGACCCTGCATGTGGGTGCGGGAACATTCCTGCCCGTGAAAACCGAAGATGCCAACGAGCACACGATGCATACCGAGATCATCGCCGTGCCGCGCGAAGCCATTGAGGCGATACGGGATAATCTGGGTAAGATAGTGGCCGTGGGAACGACCAGCATGCGTACGCTGGAGTCGCTCTACTTTATAGGCCGCCAACTGCGGCAGGTGGATTCACCGTTCGGGATCGGTTATAGCCCGAAGGTGGGGCAGTTTGAACCATACGAGGAGCCGTCAGGCTTCAGCTCTCAGCCGTCAGCTAAAGAGGCGCTGGATGCGATCGTTGCTTATCTAAAGGCCACCCGCCAGACGACCCTGCATGCCGAGACGCAGATCATGATCAAGCCCGGCTATACGTTCCACGTTGTGGATCAGCTTATTACCAATTTCCATCAACCCAAATCGACACTGCTTCTGCTGGTTAGTGCCTTTGTGGGTGGCGACTGGAAACGGATCTACGACTACGCCTTATCGCATGACTTTAGGTTTCTCAGCTACGGAGACAGCAGTATTTTGACGAGACGAGAAAAATGATCGATACACATTGCCATATAGACGAAGAGGCCTTTCTGCCGGATCAGGAGGAGGTCATACAGCGCCAACGAGAGAGTGGGGTAGAGGCGATGCTCGTGCCAGGCGTGAACGCGGCGTCGATACCGACGGTGCTGGACGTATGCCGACGCCATCCGGACTATTGCTATCCGGCCCTGGGACTGCATCCGGAAGACGTGAAAGCCGACTGGCAGACCCAACTGGACATCGTGGAACAGGCGATCCGCACGCATCGCGATGAACTGGTCGCCATAGGCGAGATCGGTCTGGATTACTACTGGGACAAGACCTACAAAGCCGAGCAACAGGAGGTGCTGCGGCGTCAACTAACGTTGGCACGAGAACTGGACCTGCCGGTCATCCTTCATAACCGCGAAGCAACTGAAGACATCCTTCGCATTGTGCGAGAAGTTCAAATGATGAAATGCGAAAATGCGAAAATGAACAAATTGGTCGGGGTGTTTCATTGTTTTAGCGGAAGCAAGGAGACGGCAGAACAGGTGCTAAGGATGGGTTTCCATCTAGGTATTGGCGGCGTGCTGACGTTCAAGAACAGTAAGCTGCCCGAGCAGCTGACGGCGATAGAAAAACAGCTTCGAGATACCGAAATATCGAAATGTCGGGATCTCGGCGAAACGCTGCTCAATCGAATTGTGCTGGAAACCGATGCGCCGTACATGGCGCCCGTACCGCATCGGGGAGAACGTAACGAGAGCCGGTGGATGATCCACGTAGCGGAACGTCTGGCCGAGACGTTTGGAGTGACAAAAGAGACGATAATTGAGGCTACAAATCGGAATGCACGGCGTCTTTTTGGCATAAAATAACAAAAAAATGCAAAAAAATGCGCAAATTCTTGCATATATGAGAAAAAAGCAGTAATTTTGTAGCCGATATTGATATTTACAAACTTTGTCGCAAGCGAGTTGCGACGAAGGAGAGATGCTCGAGTGGTTGAAGAGGCACGCCTGGAAAGCGTGTAAACTCCAAAAGGGTTTCCGGGGTTCGAATCCCCGTCTCTCCGCAAGACTTTGACAAGGTTTGAACGTCCAAGCTCGCTTGAGCGGGCAAACGTGGTCAAAGGATTGCACAGGATGCCTCCGGCAGGCTGTGGATTGTTAGGAACGAAGTGACGTAAGAATCCCCGTCTCTCCGCAAGATTGTTAGGAGCAAGGCGACGTAAGAATCCCCGTCGCAAGATAAGAAGATACAAAATAGAATATTCACAAATACAAACAAATTAACAAAACATTTAATCACATGAAAAAAGTATTTGCCACCCTTACGGTGCTTGCAATGATTACTTTTGGTAACGTTGCAGTTATGGCGCAGGATGCAGCTGCTCCTGCTCAAGAAGAAGTTAAGCAAGAAGCTCCCGCTACGGATACAGCTGCTGTTGAGGCCGCTCCGGTAGCTGAGGAAGAAGCTCCGGTTGCAGAAGCAGCTGACGCTGAGAAGGCTGAACCTCTGCACAAGGTGCTGAAAACCAAATTTATTGAAGGTGGTGCCGGCTTTATGGCAGCAACTCTTCTCTGCTTGGTATTCGGTTTGGCACTCTGTATTGAGCGTATCATCTATCTGTCGCTGAGCAAGACGAACACGAAGAAACTGTTGGCTGACATCGAAGCAGCTCTGAAGAAGGGTGGCATCGAGGCAGCTCTGGAGGTTTGCCGCAACACCCGTGGTCCGGTGGCATCGATCTTCTATCAGGGTCTGAGCCGCTACGACGAGGGTATCGACGTAGTTGAGAAGACCGTTTCGAGCTACGGTGGCGTACAACTCGGTCTGCTCGAGAAGAACCTGAGCTGGATTTCGCTCTTCATCTCGATCGCTCCGTCTCTGGGATTCTTGGGTACCATCATCGGTATGATCGCTGCATTCGATAAGATCCAGCAAGTAGGTGATATCTCGGCTACCGTTGTTGCCGGTGGTATCAAGGTGGCTCTGTTGACCACGTTGCTAGGTTTGATCATCGCTATCGTTCTTCAGTTGTTCTACAACTACATTCTTAGCCTCATCGAGGGTCTGGTTAACGAGATGGAAGACAGCTCGATCAGCCTGCTGGATATCGTAGTAGAGTACGCAGAGTCGCAGAAGAAATAATCTGTTAGGACACGTCCTAAATGGGAAAACAAGAATCATTAACCCCTAAAAAAGATTAATTCACTATGCAAAAATATAAATTGATTTCCAAGATCTCCTTGATTGTGCTGCTCGTCATCGGCATCATCATGGCTGTGCTGTTCTATGTGGGCGGCAACCTGGAGGAGAAGCACTTGGTTGCTGGTGACGAGCTGCCTATTCCTCGCTTCACCGACCTGTTCCTCTACTGGAACTACATCCTGCTGGGACTCGTATGCTTGATCACCCTCTGCTTCGTATGCAAGAACTATATCGATCTCTGGAAGACCAACGCCAAGAAGGCTATCACTACCACCGCTGTATTGGTAGGCTTCGTAGCTCTGGCTTGCGTATGCTGGTTCATGGGTTCGCCGGAGAAAATCGACATCATCGGTTACGAGGGAACTGACAACCAGGGCGCATGGGCTCAGCTGAGCGACATGATGATCTATCTGTGCTACTTCCTGCTGGGCGGCACCCTGCTGACCATCCTGGGTGGCTGGATCTATACGAAAACCCTAAGTAAGTAAAAAAATCCAATTTGTTATGGCAAAGAAAATCCCACAGATCAATGCCAGTTCAATGGCGGATATCTCTTTCCTGCTCTTGATCTTCTTCTTGGTGACGACCTCTATGGACGTTAACCAGGGTCTGGCACGCCGTCTGCCTGCGCCTATTCCGCCCGACCAGAAAGTGGAGGATACGGATATCAACAAGCGCAACCTGATGGTGGTAAAGATCAACTCCGAGAACCAGCTGATGGTTCAGGGCGAGTTGATGAATGTCAAGGAGCTGAAGAACAAAGCGAAAGAGTTTATCCTCAATGCCAACAACGATGAGCATTTGCCGGCACTGGTGGAGGAGGATTTCGGTGCGCCGATCGGTAAGGTTAAATATACGAAAGACCACGTGATTTCCGTCCAAAACGATGTGGATACCCAGTATCAGGCATATCTCGACGTGCAAAACGAATTGGTAGCTGCTTATAACGAGCTGCGTGAAGAGTGTGCGAAGAAGTACTTCCACCTCAGCTACAACGAGCTCGAAGAGGAGCAGCAGAAGCAAATCCAAAAGCTCTATCCGCAGAAGATCTCGGAGGCTGAACCTAAAAACTACGGAGGAAACTAATCATGGCAAAAATACGTAGAAATGAGAAGCGTGAGATGCCGGCGTTGAATACGTCGTCACTCCCCGATATCATCTTCATGCTGCTGTTCTTCTTCATGTCGGTAACGTCGATGAAGGAGGTGACCTACAAGGTTAGTTTCACTACCCCGCAGGCTACCGAG
>DFGU01000075.1:0-3015 GCA_002371785.1 Bacteroidales bacterium UBA3742 | reverse complement strand
CCGACCAAGGACTTCCGCCAGAAGTTTGGTACCGAGTCGCGTATTCAGCTCGACGATTCTTTTGCTGAGAAGAGCGAGATCGGCGAGTACGTGCTCAACGAGAGCTCGAACATGAACGAGGAGGATCGTCCGAAGATGACCATCTCGATCAAGGCCGACAAGGAGACCCGCATGGGTATCATCAATGATATCAAGCAGGAGCTCCGTGCAGTATCCGCACTGAAGATCAACTACGCTGCCACGCAGCGCACATCGCTCTAATCTGAGAGCGAAAATAGACGAAAAGTGGGGTGTTCCGAGTGGAATACCCCACTTTTTTTGAAGAAAATGACATTTTTTGCATTTTTTTTGCAAAAATATTTGCGTATATCAAAAAAAAGCAGTACCTTTGCACTCGCTTTTCGAAAAACGATAAGCAAGTGATCTTGAAAATAGATTTTTGCGGCAATAGCTCAGTTGGTAGAGCACGACCTTGCCAAGGTCGGGGTCGCGAGTTCGAGTCTCGTTTGCCGCTCCCTTTTTTTTTGCCCAGATGGCGGAATTGGTAGACGCGTGCGTTTCAGGTGCGCATGCCGCGAGGTGTGCAGGTTCGAGTCCTGTTCTGGGCACTCGCTAAGGCTATTACTCGCGTGACTCGCAGCCCAGCTGCTCAATTACGCTCCGTAATGCCCTACGCTCTCCGATTAAAACATCGCTAAGCTAGCGTTTTAATCGGTCTTTGAAATGATTTTAGGAGGACTGCTAGTGAAACGATAGTCCGACTGAAGAGCGGAGGCCTCGAGGACTTTAATGAATCTTTGGATTCAGTCCGTGTCCGAGAGTGCCGAACGCGAGCGCAGGTGGTGAAATTGGTATACACGCTACTTTGAGGGGGTAGTGGTCGCAAGATCGTGTGAGTTCGAGTCTCATCCTGCGCACAGAGCCGTAAAGGCTCTTTTTTTGTATATAGACACAATGGAACGTACTCCGGAACAAATTGCCCTGATGCGCCTGGAACAGCGTATCACCCGCAGGTTTCACAAAGCTTGCGCCACGTATGGACTGATCGCTGACGGCGATCATGTGCTGGTGGGCCTTAGCGGCGGAAAGGACAGCCTGGCGCTGGTAGAGTTGCTGGGCCGTCGCGCGCGTGTGCACGTTCCTAAGTTTCGCGTGAGCGCCGTGCATGTGCGCGTACGCGAGCGTGACTACCAGTCCGACACCAGCTATCTGGAGCAATTCTGCCGCGAGGCGGGTGTAGAACTGCATATCATAGATACCTCGATCGAGTCACGCGATACGGAGGAGCGCGCCGAGACTGCACGACGTCGCAAACTGGCCGACAATCCCTGCTTCCTATGCTCCTGGTACCGCCGCAAGGCGATGTTTGATCTGGCGCAGCAATTGGGCTGCAACAAGATTGCCCTCGGCCATCATCGCGATGACCTGGAGGAGACATTTCTGATGAACCTGATCTTCCAAGGGGCTGTCGCTACTATCCCGCCCAGACTGCAGATGGAACGTATGCCCCTGGAGATGATACGTCCGCTGTGCCTGGTGAGCGAAGCTGACCTGGCCGAGTATGCCCGGATGCGCGGCTACCGGCGTCAGCCGAAACTGTGCCCCCTGGAGCATGTGTCGAGCCGAACGAAGGTGAAAGGCCTTCTGGCGCAGCTGGAGCAACTGAATCCCGAGGTACGCGACACGCTCTGGTCGGCTATGGAAAACATCAAATGGGACTATCTGCCCCATCCGATAGATACGAAACATTCAGAACGATGAACGGATTATATACTATTTTGCTCTTGATAGCGTCGAATGTGTTCATGACGCTGGCATGGTATGGTCATCTGAAGATGGCCGAGTTTAGTTGGTTTAAGGCCTTGCCGCTGATCGGCGTGATAGCCATCAGTTGGGCAATCGCCTTCTTTGAGTACTGCTTGCAAGTACCGGCCAACAGGATGGGATTTATCGGTAACGGAGGCCCGTTTACGCTGGTGCAACTGAAGGTGATCCAGGAGGTCATCACGTTGCTGGTGTTTGTGGCCTTCTCGGTGATCGTCTTCCACGTACAGGTACGATGGAATCATATGTTCGCAGCGGCCTGTCTGGTGGCAGCCGTCTATTTTGTTTTCGGATTCAATTAAAGCATATAGGTTATGAGTAAGAAGATTGTCGTTTTTACGGGCGCAGGAGTGAGCGCCGAGAGTGGTCTGGGCACGTTTCGTGACTCGGACGGTCTATGGGAACAATACCGCATTGAGGATGTGTGTACCCACGAGGCATGGTTGCGCAATCCGCAGCTTTGCGTCGATTTTTACAACGCACGGCGTAAAGACACCTTAGCCGCACAACCGAATGCGGCGCATATAGCGATTGCACGACTGCAGCAGGCTATTCCTGGCACACGTGTGATCACGCAGAACATCGATGACCTGCACGAACGTGCGGGTGCGACAGAGGTGGTCCACCTGCACGGCGAGATTACAAAGTTGCGCTCTGAGAACAACGAGACGGCTACCGTGCCTTTGCAGGGTTGGGAACAGCACTACGGCGACCGTCATCCGGACGGATCGTTGTTGCGCCCGTATATCGTATTCTTCGGTGAGGGCGTGCCGTATTTCGACGAGGCATGCCGCATAGCGAGTGAAGCGGATATCATGGTAGTGGTGGGAACGAGTCTGAATGTGTATCCTGCCGCTTCGCTGATTCATTACGCACCGGCAAAATGTCCGATCTATTTCGTGGATCCTGGTCAACCGGAGTTTGGTATGTGGGCAGATCGTATCACACATATCCGCAAGAAAGCAACGGAGGGCGTGCCTGAGTTGGTGGAGCAACTCATAAAAACAGTACAGGCATGAGCCCCTATATTCAGTCGTTGCGTCTAAGGACACTGCCGCTCTCGGTGTCCGGCATCGTTGTAGGTAGCGGCCTGGCTGCCCGTGAGGGAAATATATCGTGGCCTGTATTGGCCTTAGCTATTGGTACGACACTCAGCCTGCAAATCCTGAGCAATTTGTCCAACGAGTTGGG
>DFGU01000037.1 GCA_002371785.1 Bacteroidales bacterium UBA3742 | reverse complement strand
ATGTTTCCGCAAACTCAATGGACATCGTCAGGACCTGACAAATGTCGTAGTTAAAGAAATTGTTATTGCTTAAAAGAAAGGACAACAGAGTATGGCTCACAAGAAAGGTGTCGGTAGTTCTAAGAACGGCCGTGAATCAGAAAGCAAACGCCTGGGCGTGAAGATCTTTGGTGGTCAGTTCGCAAAGGCAGGTAACATTATTGTACGTCAGCGTGGTACTGTTCATAACCCTGGTCAGAACATGGGTATGGGTAGCGACCACACACTGTTCGCACTCTGCGATGGTATCGTAACCTTCCGCAAGCGTCGTAACAATAAGTCGTACGTCTCCATCGAGCCGGTTGCAGCTGAGGCTTAAAATCGGCGGAGACATTTTCCCAAATCTCCTACCGAAAGCTTCGGCTTCTGGTGGGAGATTTTGTTTTGAATACAAACCAGGCCGTCAGCCATCAGCCGTCAGAAAAAGCCGAATGCTGAATGCTGAAAGCTGAAAGCCATAAGAAAATATTACAATGCTTACACTAAAACAAATCTACGACGATAAAGCCCGTGTCATTGCGGGCTTGGAGAAGAAGCACTTCGCTGGTGCAGCAGAGGTTATTGAGGATGTTCTCCGTCTCGACGCCGAGCGTAAGGCGGCCCAGCAACATAAGGATGCTGCGTCGGCCGAGATGAACCGCATCAGCAAGTCGATCGGCATGCTCATGGCTCAGGGCAAGCGCGAGGAGGCTGAGGCCGCTAAGGCACAGACCGGTTCGCTCAAGGCCCAGATTGCCGAATTTGATGCTAAGATGTCTGATGCCGAGGAGGCGCAGACCAAGTTGCTGCTCACTATCCCTAACGTTCCCTACGACATCGTGCCCGAAGGCGCAGCTGCCGAGGATAACCTGGCTGTTGCTATCGGCAACTGGCCCAACCAGCCCATGATCGACGCCATCGCCCGTGATGGTGCTGTTGCGCTCCGCAACTGGGATGGTGCAACCGATGAGGCTATTGCTACGGACCGCCTGGAGAAAAATATGGGTGGCGAGACACTCGCCCCGCACTGGGAACTGGCTAAGAAGTACAACCTCATCGATTTCGACCTGGGCGTCAAGATCTCGGGCGCTGGTTTCCCGGTCTATATCGGACAGGGTGCTCGTCTGCAGCGTGCGCTGATCAATTTCTTCCTGGCTGAGGCCAACAAGGCCGGCTATACGGAGATCATGCCGCCGACGGTGGTGAACGCCGCTTCGGGTTACGGCACGGGTCAGTTGCCAGACAAGGAGGGTCAGATGTACCACTGCGAGGTGGATGACCTCTATCTGATCCCGACGGCTGAGGTGCCCGTAACGAACCTCTATCGCGATGTCATCCTGGATGAGGCCCAACTGCCGATCAAGAACTGCGCCTATACCGAGTGTTTCCGTCGTGAGGCAGGCTCGTACGGCAAGGACGTACGCGGACTGAATCGTCTGCACGAGTTCTCGAAGATCGAGATCGTACGTATCGATACCCCCGAGCACTCTGACGCATCGCATAAGGAGATGTTGGAGCACGTAGAGGGTCTGCTGCAGAAACTGGAACTGCCGTATCGTATCCTGCGTCTGAGTGGTGGCGACATGTCGTTTACCGCTGCGCTCTGCTACGACTTTGAGGTCTATTCCGAGGCACAGCATCGCTGGCTGGAGGTCAGCAGTACGTCTAATTTCGACACCTACCAGGCCAACCGCCTGAAGTGCCGCTATCGTCGTGCGGAGGATAAGAAGGTGACGCTCTGCCACACGCTGAACGGTTCGGCGCTGGCCCTGCCGCGTATCGTGGCAGCGCTCTTGGAGAACAACCAGTGCGCCGAGGGTATCCGCATCCCGAAAGCCCTGCAACCCTTCTTTGGAGACGATATGATTCGATAAAAAAATCGGAGGCTCAACACCTCCGATTTTTTTTTATAACCCGTAACCCGTAACCCGTAACCCGTAACCTTTAATCCACCTTAATATCCTTATTGACATTTCGGCTTCCCCAGAGGGCGTAGAAGAAGATATACGCTACGCCGATGATCGGTACGATATAGCTCAGCAGGCAGTTGTGGGCTGCGATGGCGCTCTGTACGTAGGGCACGATGCCACCACCTACTACCATCATCATGAATATACCGCTGGCCTTGGCCGTGTACTTACCGAGTCCCTCGGTAGCCATGTTGAAGATGCATCCCCACATCACGGACGTGCACAGTCCGCACAGCATGATGAGCAGCGCTGCGATCGGCATAGTTTCCATCTCCAGGGCCCAGTTGGTGGGCATCATTACCGTCACGCTGTCGCCCAGCGCTATGGCGGCACACATCAGCACGATGGCTGTAGCCGATACGCAGATCACCATCGTGCGGCTTGATACTACGCTGCTCACGAACGATCCTATCGTACGTCCGGCGAGCATCAGTAGCCAGTAGAGGCTGGCGATGAAGGTGGCAGCGGCGAAGCCTGCGGTGGGTTTCAGATAGCTGATCAGCGTAGCCGGGATACCTACCTCTACGCCTACGTAGAAGAAGATGGCGATCACGCCCAGCGTCAGGTGGCGGAAGGCCCACGGGCTGCGCTCGTAGCGTACTTCCTGTCCTGCGCCTTCGGGCTCAGCCAGCGGGGTGAAGTAGAGCACCGCAAAGATCAGGGCAAACACACCCATGGCGATATAGAGCACCGTATTGACGTCGTCTATCTCCTTGCCGGCCAGGTTCTCGCCGATGATGGCGCCTACGAGCATAGGCGTCAGCGCACCCGAGAGGGAGTTGAACGTACCGCCGATGAGGTTGAGCTGGTTACCCTTGTTGCCGCCGCCGCCCAGCAGGTTGAGCATCGGGTTGGTGACGGTATTGAGCATACATACGCAGAAGCCGCATATCAGCGCGCCGCACAGGTAGATGGCGAAGCTGTCGGTTGCGCCGCTTGCCCACTGGATAGCGATGCCGATAAAGCCCAGCGCGATGGCAGCCAGGGCGGTCCGTTTGTAGCCGTACTTCGAGAGCAGGTTACCGGCAGGAATACCCATGATGAGGTAGGCCAGGAAGTTGAACAGGTTACCCAGCATACCCATACGTTCGGCCTGTGCGGGGTCGGTGAACGACTCGCCCCATATCTTGCCCACGGGCGCTGCCAGGTTGGTCACAAAGGCAATCATCGCATAGAGAAACATCATAGCGATGATCGAGATGATTCTAAGGGAATCGGATTGATTGTTTTTCATAAATAGTATTGTTTTAATCGTTTTTGTTATTCGTCTGCTTTCGGTTTGAAATTGATATAGTGCCAGTCAAACACGGTGAAGTCGCTGGTGTCGTCCTTGTATTTCGGATCGGGCATATACCACCAGCACGACTCGAAGAAGGCCTTCAGTTGCGGGTCGGTGAATACATGTCCGCGGCTGGCGTAGGGTAGGTTGCGCATGATGCGCAGGCTCTGCTCGTCGTGTTCTACCCATCCGCAGTCGCCCATAAACTTACTGCGATCGTAGGTGGCAGCCAGTCCACCGCACAATACGCCCGAATGTAGAGCCAGTTCCTCTTTCGGACGGAAGTTCTTGGCATGGAACTGGATGGCACCTTTGCGCAAGGCTACTTCCCATTCCACTCCATCTTCCGACATGTCGTGTCTTTCCTCGCGCGTCTTACCCGTGCCGCTCTTGACTACCGGCTTCATGCCCGGCAGGCAGTTGACGGGAATAAAGAAATGCTTGGCCGTCTGCTTGGCGCTCACGTTGAGCGTGAAGTCGTCTATCTGGCCATTGGCCCAACGAGCCGCTGGCGTGAGCTTGTAGTCCAGGAAGTATAAATAGGTGGTAGAGTTACCCATCTCGTAGTGATAGGTATGGTGCACCTTGTTGACGCCCGGCTGGAACGTAGCATCGAAATAATATACATAGATCAAACCGGCCGCCGAGTCGTCGGTATTTTCTTCGTCATAGATGCATAGCTTTCTGGGCTTGCGCTCGGGACGGAACTCACCCTCCTTGCTGATGGCGTTCTTGTGGGCAATGTGGCGTCCGTTGATCTCTACGGTGAAGTTGCGGATGTAGGGATGCTCAAAGGTGGTACGCTTATTGTCGTCGCAGAAATACGGCGGGTCAGCCTCAAAGCCCATGGTGATGGTCTTGGGGCTGGATTCAGGGTTGGTGAACTCGTAATAGACGTCGATATACGCCGAGTTATCGTCGCGCAGGTCGATAGAGAGCACCTCCTTGGTCACCCGTATAGAGGTCTGACGCATAGGAGTAAGTTGATTTCCAATGACAAAGTACTCCGAGTCGTTTGCCATCGCTGTGCCTGCGCACAGCGTCGCCAGGATCAGAAGTAAAAGGGATGTGTGTTTCATATAGTTTGTCGGTCTTGTTGTGTTGTCTTGTTAAAAACTCACCGCGAAGCCCATTCATGATGATGATATACTTTCCGCTGCAAAGTTACAACATTTTTCCGACATATGCAAATTTATTTGCAGATTAGTGGCAATTCTGCCAATTTGGCAGATGGAAAGGCGTGGCATAGAATTTGAAAATTAAAAATTAAAAATTCAAAATTAATATAACACGATATGAGTAAAGGTAATATTGGCGTGACGTCGGACAATATATTCCCCGTCATCAAGAAATTTTTGTACAGCGATCACGAGATCTTTCTGCGTGAGTTGATCAGTAACGCCGTAGATGCGACGCAGAAGCTGAAGACCCTGTCTTCGGTGGGTGAAGCCAAGGGCGACCTGGGCGATTTGCGCGTACGCGTTAGCCTCGACAAAGCGAAGAAAACCTTGACCGTCAGCGATCACGGTATCGGCATGACAGCTGAGGAGGTGGATCGCTATATCAACCAGATCGCGTTCTCCGGTGCAGAGGAGTTTGTAAACCAATACAAAGACAAGGCGGAAGCCATTATCGGTCACTTCGGTCTGGGCTTCTACTCATCGTTCATGGTGGCCGACAAGGTGGAGATATTCAGCCAGAGCTACCAGGAGGATGCCAAGGCCGTTCACTGGAGCTGCGAGGGCAGTCCGGAGTACACGATGGAGGAGACCATCAAAGCCGAGCGCGGTACGGACGTGGTGCTGCACCTCAACGAGGAGTTCAGCCAGTACCTGGAAGACGCGACGATAGAAGGACTGCTGAAGAAATACTGCAAGTTCCTGCCCGTAGAGATTGCCTTCGGCAAGAAGAAAGAGTGGAAAGACGGCAAACAGGTTGTGGTCTGTGACCAAGACGGAAACGAAGAGGAGAATATCATCAACAACACCGAGCCGGCATGGACCAAGAAACCGTCAGAACTGAAAGATGAGGACTATGACAAGTTCTACCATGAGCTGTACCCCATGCAGATGGACGAGCCGCTCTTCCATATCCACCTGAACGTAGACTATCCGTTCCACCTGACGGGTATCCTGTACTTCCCGAAGATCAAGAGCAACCTGGACGTTAAGCGCAACAAGATCCAGCTATACTGCAACCAGGTGTACGTGACCGACGAGGTGGAGAACATCGTACCCGAGTACCTAACCCTGCTGCACGGCGTGATCGACAGTCCGGATATCCCGCTCAACGTGAGCCGTAGTTACCTGCAGAGCGACAACAACGTCAAGAAGATCTCGGGCTATATCACCAAGAAAGTGGCTGACAAATTGGCAGAATTGTACAAGGCCGACAAAGAGGACTTCGCCAAGAAATGGGACGACATCAAGATGTTTATCCAGTTTGGTATGCTCACGGACGAGAAATTCTACGAGAAAGCCAAAGGCTTTGCCCTGCTGAAGAATATCGCCGGCGAATACATGCCCCTGGGCGAATACGAGGCCAAGGTGAAGGACGCCCAGACCGACAAAGACGGCAACTTGGTGCTGCTCTATACCAACGACCCGGATGCCCACTACACCTATATCGAACGCGCCAAACAGAAAGGCTACGACGTGCTGGTGATGGACGGCGAACTGGATGTACATTGTATGTCTCAGGCCGAGCAGAAAAGTCAAACGACCAACGACCAACAGCCAACGACCAGTTTACGCTTCGTACGCGTGGATAGCGATACGATAGAGAACCTGATTCGTAAGGAAGAGGCCGAAAAGGACACATACACCGACGAGCAGAAGGAGGGCCTGCGCAAAGCCTTTGAGGGTTTGCTGCCGAGTGATGCCGATAAGCTGCGCTACTACGTCAGCTGCGAAGCGGCTGCCAAAGACGCACTGCCTGTATTCCTGACCCAGAACGAGTTCATGCGCCGTATGAAGGAGATGGCTGCTCATCAGCAAGGCATGGCGTTCTACGGACAAATGCCCGACCAATACAACCTGGTAGTGAATACCAACCACCCGTTGATCCAAGAACTGGTAGGCAAAGAGACCGCAGAACAGATACAGGAAGAGGTGGAGAAACCCGCAGAGAAAGAGGGCGATGCACCTACCAAGGAGACCGTCATCAAGACCGTCTATAAGTTGGATGGCGAGGATGAGCGACTGAAACAACTGATCGATATCGCGTTGCTGGCCAGCGGTCAACTGAAAGGCGAAGCACTGGCACGATTTGTGAACCGTTCGGTGGAACTGCTATAAGGGCTCAGCGCAACTCTTTCGCCCAGAGGCGAAGATACGATAACCACTCCTCAGCACTCGTGGCTGCGGGGTGGTTTTCTTTTGTGGCACCGCAACAGGTTAAATAAAAATGTACACAGCACATTTTTAGACCGGCTTCGCCTGATAGACCATTATCACTGATAGACCGTTTCACTGAAAGACCGTCCTGCGGACTGAAAGACAGCAGGCAGAGGTTGTTCTGCTTGTCTTGCACCAAGCGGCCGGCACAGGCTGCGGGGATAAACACCCCCAGGCCGACTGTCTCCTTGGCATACTTCGTGCTATCGTTCACCGGCCAGTCGGTGCCCCAAGAGGATAACAAAACTCCGTTTTGTAATTGGTGATTGGTGATTGGTGATTGGTGATTGTTTCCGCCTTTGGCGGGGATGGTTTGTACTCCCGTACATAAGCCTTCGACGGGTTCGGAGAGATAGACGTCGCAGCGCATGTCGCGATGACCGGCACGCATAGTGTACTGCACAGTCATATCCACCGACTTACCCTCTACCTGCCAACCCTTGACAGCCACCTCGATGACGGCCTCCTTGCGGGTCTGGCGGACGATACGTTGGCTGCGTTCGGCCACGGGCTCGATATGCACCATTTTCTTGCCGTTCCAGTATTTGACACTGCCGACTCCTACCGTACCACTGACGCGCAGGATATCATCGCCGTAGTCTGCCTGAAGAAGGCTATCGTTAGGGTACCAATAGCTTTGCGCCAACTCCAGCTGCGGCGTACGCTTGCAGTAGGGATCGATGGTCTGCTTGCGGTCGAAATAGATGCGATACGCCATCAGCTCGGACTCTACGGCTACACCGTGGTGATGGAGCTGATGGTAGGTGTCCACGTCCGGACTATCGGTCCATTCGCGGATGGGGTAACAATGGCGCATCTTCTGACCCTCATAGAGCACGGCATAACCGGGACGAAGAGAATCCGCCTCGGTGCCGATACGCCAGAAAGAGGTAGCTACTCGCGGACTACAGCCCGCGAGTAAGACCGTCGCTAAAGCTACTATAAGACCGCTGCACTGTAGGACCGCTGCGCTGTAAGACCGTTTCTTAGCCACAAGGGCACGATTAACTTCGTTTTTCACTATAGGATCGCTTCGCTGATAGACTACTTATTTCCACTGAATGTTGGTCACAGTCGGAGCCAGGACAAAGGCATTGCCATCGGTGGGGGTGATTTGGACGTGGTCGATCACGAGACCGTCGGTCTGACGCAGCAGTGCGCCCTCCGTGCCCTGCATCTTGATGTTGCGGAGCTGGACGTTCTGGATCTTCATCTCTGGCAGGCCGTTGAAGTACATGCAACGCTTGACGTTCTTGGCGGTGCAATCCGAGATATAGATGTTCTTAAACTGCGGCGTCTCGTCGCTCACGGTCGGTGCCTCGGCATTCATACGTGCGGCCAGTTCTTCCTCGGTCTCCTCACCGGCACCCTTGCCGCCATAGAAGAGGTCGAAGAGCAGGGCCTCGTTGGGGATGTTGCACATATGGACGTTGCGGATGTAGATATTCTCCACGATGCCGCCACGACCGCGGGTGGACTTAAAGCGCAGACCCACGTCGGTGCCGATATAGAGGTTGTTCATCACCTGGATGTTCTTGATGCCGCCCGACATCTCGGAACCTACTACAAAACCACCGTGTCCGTGATAGACCACGCACTGATCTACCACGACATTCTCCGTCGGTACACCGCGGTCGCGTCCGGGTTTGTTCTTGCCCGACTTCATGCAGATAGCGTCGTCGCCCACGTCGAACTGGCAACGCTGGATCAGCACGTTCTTGCACGACTCTACGTCCACGCCATCACCGTTCTGACTATACCATGGGTTGCGGACGTTCAAATCGCTCATTATGAGGTTCTCGCAGAGCATGGGATGCAGGTTCCAGGCGGGTGAGTTCTCAAAGGTGACACCCTCCAGCAGCACGTTCTGGCAACCTACGAAGTGGAGCATCACGGGGCGAAGGAACGACTTAATCTTGGCCCAGTCGTTTGGGTCGGTCACAACGGGCACGTTCTGGTCCTCGCACAGACTCTGTGCATAGACCGAACCGGAGTCGGGATACCACACGTTGTTGACCACGATGCCACCTTTTTCCTTCAAGTGCTTCTTCCATTGTGCGTCGGTCATCTTCGATTTCTTGAGCGGACGCCACCAGTCGCCATTGCCGTTGAAGACACCATGGCCTGTGATGGCTATGTTGACCTGCATAAAGGCATGGATAGGCGAGGTGCAACGCTTGGTAGGGATACCCTCAAACCAGGTGTCGTACATCTCGTACTGGTCCAGGTCGTGGGAGAACGAGATAAAGCTATTGGGCTCGGTATAGAGGCGTACGTTGGAGCGGAGCGTGATCGGACCGGTGGTGTACATGCCGGCGGGGATGATGACGGTGCCACCACCCTGTGCATTGCAGCGGTCGATAGCGTCCTGGATAGCCTTGGTGGAGAGCTCCATGCCCGTAGGATCAGCGCCGTAGTCGAGCACGTTGTAGGTCTTCTTGCCAAAACCGGGGACGGTGACCCTCGGCATCTTAAACTCGGCCTGGCGGCTGAGCGCGTTGGCCTCTTTCTGGGTCATCTGCTGGTAGGACGGACGTGCCTGGAGCGCCAAGGTAGCGCACACGAGGACGATCGAAATAAAAAGCTTTCTCATGATACGAGTGAGTTAATGTGATTTTGCGCTGCAAAATTACTGCTTTTTTTCGATACGCGTGTGCACTATTTGGTCAAAAAGGTGCAAAAATTGTTGCGGGATACTGAATTTGCTCTAAAAAGAGTCCTCGGGCATCGGCCGACTGACCTGCGGAGGCACGCGACTGGGCTCGGATGATGGCCTGGAACTGCTCCTCCGTCAGTTTGCCGCGTCCGACGTCGAAGAGGGTACCGACCACCGCGCGCACCATATTGCGAAGGAATCTGTCGGCTGTTATAGTAAAGTAGGCTTCGCACTCGTTTTCCACGGTCCAATAGGCTTCGCGTACGTCGCAGATGGTGGTCTTGACGTCGGTATGCAGTCGGCAGAAAGAAGCGAAGTCCTGGCGTCCGAGAAGGAGCTCAGCAGCACGGTTCATGGCCTCGAAATCAAGTCCCGGCGCTACGCGAGTACGGATGCGTCCGGCAAAGGGATCTTTGCGGGTAGTGATATAGTAGCGATAGGTGCGGGCCGAGGCATCAAAGCGTGCGTGCGCATCCGCGCATACGCGTACTATACTATATATAGCGATCGACTCGGGTAGTAGGGCGTTGAGTCGGTGGACCAGATTCTCGGGCAGGGCCTGCTCGGCATCAAAGTGCGCCCACATCTGGCGCGCATGCACACCGGCA
>DFGU01000085.1:9874-12109 GCA_002371785.1 Bacteroidales bacterium UBA3742 | reverse complement strand
TGGTTCCTCCAGACCCGTAACGGTAAGCGTACAGGTACCGCTATGGTGAAGATCGCTATGGATATGGTGCACGAAGGACTTATCTCGGAAAAAGAGGCTATCCTTCGCTGCGAGCCGCAGAAATTGGAAGAACTGCTCCACCCCGTTTTCGACAAAGAGGCACTCAAGCGTGCTAAAGTCATCACGCAGGGTCTGCCCGCTTCTCCGGGTGCTGCTTGCGGACAAATCGTATTCCACGCTGACGACGCTCAGGAGTGGCACGCTAACGGCCACAAGGTAGTGATGGTTCGTATCGAGACGAGTCCGGAAGACCTCGCAGGTATGAGCGCAGCCGAAGGTATCCTCACCGCACGCGGCGGTATGACCAGCCACGCAGCCGTAGTAGCTCGCGGTATGGGTAAGTGCTGCGTATCGGGTGCAGGTGCTATCCAAGTAGATTATAAGGCTAAGACTGTCAAGATTGAGGACGTTACTTATAAGGAAGGCGACTATATCTCGCTCAACGGTTCTACCGGTCAGGTTTATGCCGGTGAGATTCCGACCAAGGCTGCCGAACTCAGCGGCGACTTCAAGGAGCTCATGGACCTCTGCGACAAATATACCCGTCTGCAGGTTCGTACCAACGCCGACACGCCGCACGACGCTCGCGTAGCTCGTCAGTTTGGCGCTAAGGGTATCGGTCTGACCCGTACCGAGCACATGTTCTTCGACGACCAGAAGATCATCGCTATGCGTGAGATGATTCTCGCCAAGGACAGCGAGGGCCGCGAGAAAGCACTGGCTAAACTGCTGCCGTACCAAAAGGCTGACTTCAAAGGTATCTTGGACGCTATGGACGGCCTGCCTGTGAACATCCGTCTGCTCGACCCGCCTTTGCACGAGTTCGTACCGCATGATCTGAAGGGACAAGAGCAGATGGCGAAAGAGATGGGCGTTTCCGTTGAGGAGATCCAGACTCGTGTAGCTCAGTTGGCAGAGAACAACCCGATGCTTGGTCACCGTGGTTGCCGTCTGGGTATAACCTTCCCAGAGATCACCGCTATGCAGACCCGCGCCATCCTCTCGGCCGCTTGCGAGCTGAAGAAAGAGGGCAAGAACCCGATGCCGGAAATCATGGTGCCGCTGATCGGTATCCTCTACGAGCTCAAGCAGCAGAAAGAGATCATCCAGCGCGTAGCCAAAGAGGTATTCGCTGAGTATGGTACGGAGGTAGAGTTCGAGATCGGTACGATGATCGAAATCCCGCGTGCTGCCCTGACGGCAGACCGCATCGCAACGGAGGCTCAGTACTTCTCGTTCGGTACCAACGACCTTACCCAGATGACCTTCGGTTACAGCCGCGACGATATCGCTTCGTTCTTGCCGGCTTATCTGGAGAAGAAGATTCTGAAGGTAGATCCGTTCCAGGTACTGGATCAGAACGGCGTTGGTCAGTTGATCAAGATGGCCGTTGAGAAGGGTCGTGCCGTTCGTCCGGGATTGCGTACCGGTATATGCGGTGAGCACGGTGGAGAGCCCAGCTCTGTTAAGTTCTGCGCTCGCGTAGGCATGAACTACGCTTCCTGCTCGCCCTTCCGCGTACCTATTGCTCGCCTCGCCGCTGCCCAAGCAGCCGTAGAGGAGGACGAAAAGTAATAGCCCCTCTCGCATCCGCCATCCATGGCGGATCTCCAAAAAGGGCATCGCATCCGCCATCCATGGCGGATCCCCAAAAGGCCATCGTATCCGCCATCCATGGCGGATCTCCAAAAGGCTCATCGCATCCGCCATCCATGGCGGATCCCCAAAAAAGACGCGTTCCCTCTCAGGAGCGCGTCTTTTTGTATCGTTTTCTTCGTATTTCCGGCGAATGACATTCGCCACCCAGCATCGACCATACATGGGCGATTAAAAACACCCAGCATCGACCATATATGGGCGATTAAAAACACCCAGCATCGACCATATATGGGCGATTAAAAAAGTGACGACCACCGCCGTTACTTTCACTTTCTTCTTTTCCCGGGCAATCCGATTGCCTGCATAATACTTGCTTATTAGCTTTTATGCGCGCATATTTATGTGCAGCCTTTATCCCTCCTCATATTACCTTACCCCGTTTCCTATTATCTTATCCCGTTTCCTATTATCTTATCCCGCCTCGGTGTTTTTCCCTCGCATCCGCCAAGTTTGGCGGATTGAAAAACACCGCCCCACCCATTCACTCTCGCCACCCAGCATCGACCATATATGGGC
>DFGU01000085.1:0-9777 GCA_002371785.1 Bacteroidales bacterium UBA3742 | reverse complement strand
GGCGATTAAAAAAGTGACGACCAACATCCGCTATGCCCTTAGCTTTCCTCCTGTTTGCAATATATGCTGAATATATGCTGAATATATGCTCAATGTATGCTCAATGGATGCTCAATAGATACTCAATGGATGCTGAATGGATGCTCAAAGGGTGCTCAGAACTACGAAAGAACGCTCACGCACTATCCAAATCCCCACAAATCAATATAAAACCTCATATATGCCCCATACTAATTTGCAGTATAAAATTACTATTTTTTCTGACATTTGCAAAAAAATCGCCCGATTTGTTGCATATGTAAAAAATTTGTTGTACCTTTGTACCCGAAATGAATGCGAAGGAACTCATTGGCCCTCTTTGTATAGCATGGCTATGCCTATTTAGCGCTTGCCATCGGTCGGCTACCACGGCGGTGGAATGGACCGGCCGGGAGGGGTTTCGCGATGGCGACCTGGTACTCAGATGTGGACATGGGCTGGAGAGTCAGGCGGTGACCTACCAAAGCGGATCCACCTACTCACATATCGGCATATTGCTGTACGACAGTCTGCAAGGCGAATGGCTCGTGCTGCATGCCGTACCGGGCGAAGCCAAACGGGGTGAACCCGAGTACCTGAAGCGCGAACCGTTATCCGAGTTCTTCGCCCCAACACGTGCTAACGTCGGCGCCTGGATGCGTATCAACTGTCCGGATAGTATCGCCCGAAAGGCAGCAGATTATGCCCTGCAGAAAGTAAGGGACAGCGTGGTTTTCGACAACGATTACCTGCTGCAGGATACTACCCGACTCTACTGCACCGAACTGGTTTGGCGAGCATACCTCCAGCAGGGCATCGACCTGAGCGACGGCGTACGCTCTGACGCACCACGGACATTTTGCCGGGAACAGGAATGCATCTTCCCGAGCGATATTATAAAGAGTAAAACAACCCTATTTATTAACCCTTTTAAATCCAAAACATTATGAAAAAAGTACTTGGAATTCTGAGTTTTGCACTCGTTCTGTTTGGTTTTGCAGCTTGCAACTCCGCACAAAAGAGCCCTGAGGCTGTAGTAGGCGCTTATCTGGAGGCCCTGCAGAAGAACGATGTAGAGAAAGCTATCACCTACATGCACTTCAACGGCGAGATGACGCAAGAGGAGCACGACCAGATCGTAGCTACCTTCAACGACAAGCTGGGCATGGTCAACAATCACTACCAGGGTATCGCATCCTTCGAGATCGGTGAGGTAGAGATGGCTGAGGACGGTGAGCACGCAGTAGTTAACTATGTGCTGCACTATGGCAACGGCTCTGAGAAACAACAGAGCGACAAGACCATCAAAGAAAACGGCAAATGGTATGTGGACGGCACCAAATAAAATGCCTCTAAATAGCTAAAAAAAATAGCATCCTCACAAACGAGGGTGCTATTTTTTAGGGCATTCAGCATTCAGCTTTCAGCATTCAGCATTCAGCCTTCAGTATTCAGCAATCTAACGACCAACGACAAACGACTAACGACCAACGACTTACTTCAACCGCAGGTATCCGATACCGAACCGCTCAACAGCCGCACGTTCCAGTTCTTCCCGTACCGACGGATCGGCAATACTGATCAGCGCCTTGGCACGATCGGCCAACGGCAGGTTGCGCAAATAGACGATACCATGCTCCGTAGCAATATACTGCGCCTGGAAGCGCGTTGTTACCACACCGGCACCCGGAGCCAGGCGGGCTACGATCTTCGACTTACCCTTGTTGGTCATACTCGGCAGCGCAATAAAGCATTTTCCGCCTTCCGACAGGGCTGCGCCGTACATAAAGTCGTGCTGACCACCTACACCCGAAATGATCGTCTCGCCGATTGAATCGGCACATATCTGACCTGTCAGATCCACCTCTACGGCCGAATTGATAGCCATCGCTCTTGGATTCTGGCGGATGATCTGCGGATCGTTGGTCCATGCTACGTCACGAATCACAAAGTCCGGATTACGATCCACGTATTCGTACAGATGTTTCGAACCCAGCACCAGACTACCTACCGACTTACCGGGCATCACTTTCTTCAGACTATTGTCGATCACCCCACTCTCTATCAGGGGCAGTACGCCATCCGTAATAGCCTCGGTATGCAAACCCAAGTGCTTATGATTCCTTAACGCGTTGATGACGGCATTCGGTATGCCGCCCACACCGATTTGCAAGGTAGCACCGTCCGGTATCTGCGAAGCCACGTTATTACCAATACGCGTCTCTATATCATTCGGCACAGGCGTCGGCACTTCCACCAGGGGCACATCGCCGCGACACATGGCCGTCAGTTTGCTCACGTGGATCACCGGGTCGCCATATAGATGCGGCATGTACTTATTCACTTGGGCGATAATCACCTTGGAGCACTCGGCTCCCGAAAATGCGATATCTGCCGAGATACCATACGAACAATAGCCCTCTTCATCGGGTTCGCTCACGTTCAGAAACGTCACATCCACTGGTATCTGACCACTACGGAACAAGAACGGCACTTCGCCCAGGAACGCAGGAATAGTATCTGCCACACCCTCACGCATAGCATGACGCAAGGTGTTGGGCACAAAGATAGAGAGCGCCCGGAACGAATCGATTAATTCACGCTTGGCATAAGGCGCATCCTCGGGATGAATACCAAAACCGGAGATCAGCTTCACGTCGCGCAACTCCGACGCACGTTCAGTCAACGCATTCAACAGTACGGTCGGAATACTGGTACTACCCTGCACCACGATCGTATCGCCCGACTTAACGTGCTTCACCGCCTCGGCGGGACTAACATACTTCACTTGGGTCATACCTACTAAAGTCTTCGTTAAACTTACGTAAACGCTCGTCCAGTTGCTCATACTGGTCCTCACGAATAGTGGATGCACAGCCGCGCATTCCTTCACGACGCGCGCCCGTACTCTCCAGCGCTATGGCTGAAACGCCATAATAAATCAGTTTATTCACCAGTTTCTGGCCGCTCCAGTCACGATACCCGAACGTAAAGAAGAAGCCGTCGCCTACCTCCTGACCATTCGCATCACGGTCATAGACGATATGGAAACCGTTACGCTGCATGATCTCCTTAATTTTATGCGCACGACGCGCATACTCGCGCGTGTTATCGACAAAGCGCAGTTTACCTTCACACGATGCCTGTAGCATAGCCGCCATGGCATATTGTACCGAGTGGCAAACGCCGCTGGAAAGGGCATACAGGAAGACATACGCAAAACTCTGAAGCAACTCGCCGTTGTTATGCAGGCGCTCACCCAGCGCTGGATATACGCGCTTTGCCAGTACTGGGTCGATCGCCACAAAAGCAGCACGCTGACCCGCATAACTGAACATCTTAGAGCACGATATCAACTGGATGCTATTGTGCGTATAATGACCCACCGAAGGCTGATATGGCTCCGCATACGGATGACCACGATCCGGATCGCGGAAGTCCATATTGAAGTAAGCCAAATCCTCCAGCACGATTGTATCATACTTCGTAGCCAGTTCGCCTATCGTACGCAGCTCGTCGTCCGTGAGACACATCCAGCTGGGGTTGTTCGGACTGCTGTACAATATACCGGCTATGCGACCGGTCTTCAGGTGCTTCTCCAGTTCGTCACGCAACTTGGGTCCGCGGAAGTCGGCAATATCAAAGGCATCAATCTTACTACCAATCACGCTGCATTGCATCTTCTGCACCGGGAAACACGGATCCAGGAAAAGAATCGTATCTTTCTCCGGTTGCAACTGGATAAGCATCATATTCAGCGCAAAAGCCGCTTGCATCGAACCCACAGTCGGCAAGATACACTCCGGCGGACGCTGGATATTGATAAAGGCACGAACGAACTCACTACCCCACTTCTTCACCTCCGGGATACCAATGATATTCGGATAATGGGACGCACATCCGTTCAGCAGGGCCTGGTGCTCGGCTTCTATACCGATCTTGTCGGCAGGAAGTCCGGGTTCGCCAATAGCCATGTTGACATATTCTACGCCCGTAGCCTGCTCAATATTCTTCACCACGCCCACCAGTTGGCGGATACTAGCGTTACCCAGTTCGTGGAAGTTGCGCAGACCAAACTGACGGCAGATAGAATCTACGATATGTTTATCTAACGGAAATGTCATAACTTTGCATTTTTATATCCTATTTCTACGGCAGCGATATTGGTATTCACCACCGCTTCGCCCTTACGGGCAAATACACGGCGCACACCGTCCAGCATCTTGTCATGGTCGATACCCAGAGCATGAATAGCAGCTCCCAGCAGCACCATATTCGCTGCCTGCACGGGTGCTCCTGCCTCTTTTGCCAGGGCTTCCACATCCAGCAGCACATGGTTCTTATGCTCCTTAACGCGTGCCAGCACCTCCTCCAGCTCCGGATAATTCGGGATATTGAGGAACGGCACACAACTGGTCACGATCCAACCGTCCGGCTTCAAATATTGCACATAGCGCAAAGCTTCCATCGGCTCAAGCGAAATGATCAGATCGGCACCGCCCATCGGGATCAAGTCACTCATAATAGGCTCCGACGACAAACGCAAGTTAGACTGCACATCGCCGCCACGCTGCGACATACCGTGTACTTCTGCTTGCTTGAGATACAAACCCTCTTGCAGGGCTGCTTCACCAATAACGGTGGCGATGGAGAGGATACCTTGTCCTCCTACACCCGCCAAAATGATATCTTTTTTCATTGCCTTTCAGTTTTTCGGGTTTTACTTTGCTGCTTTCTTAGCGGCTTTCAGATGACGTTTCAATGTCTGGATACACTCACGGCGTGCGATCACTACCGACGTACCCGGATAGTCAATCTCCTCGCGCAGCACGTTCTTGATTTCCTCCATATTCTTAGGCAGAGGTACTACCACGCGTACATGCTCTGCCGCTACACCCAGACCGGTACATATCTGCTCCAGTCGTCCCGTTCCGGCCGAGTCCTGACCACCGGTCATGCCGGTCGTTAAGTTGTCCGAAATCAGTACCACCACATTCGCATTGGCATTGACGCAGTCCAGCAGACCGGTCATTCCCGAGTGGGTAAACGTGCTATCACCAATAACGGCTATCGCCGGATGCTGACCGGCATCAGCAGCTCCCTTGGCCATCGTGACTGAAGCACCCATCTCTACGCAAGCATGGATAGCATGGAAGGGCGAGAGAGCACCCAGGGTATAACAACCTATATCGCCGAAGATACGGGGCGACGGATACTCACGTGCCACCTCGTTGAGTGCAGCATACATATCGCGGTGACCACATCCCTGGCAGAGTGCCGGCGGACGGCCTACAACGAGTTTTTCCGAATCATGTTTGGGCAGCGGCTCCAGACCGATAGCCACGCGCACGCAGTCGGGCGACAATTCACCCATACGCGGCAGATCGCCCGTCAGTCGGCCCTTGATTTGTATGTCAGACGGCACCATGCCGCGAATCAATTCTTCTACTACAGGCTGTCCCTCTTCGACTACCAGTAGCTCGCGTGCACCATCCTTCACCATCTGATCGATCAGAGCCACCGGCAACGGATACTGAGTGATACGTAGTATCGAGCATCCCATCGCCTCCTGATAGTTCTCCATCAGATAGTTGTACCCAATACCAGTAGTAAGTATAGCACGCTCGGGATGTGCACCACGCGTATAGGTATTATGACCGGCCGTCTCGCTCTCCTTAACAAAAGCCGGTTGCGCGGCTACCAATTCAGCATAGTTGCGCTTAGCGAATGCCGGCAGCAGAATGAAATGGTTCACATTCTCCGGCATCGACATCTTATTCTGCGGCATCGGTTCAGACCTGGTCTCTACCACAGCACGGCTATGCGCCATACGCGTCGTCACACGCATCAACACGGGCGTTTTCAGTCGTTCGCTCAACTCGAAACCATAACGAACCATGTCGTAAGCCTCCTGTTGATTACCCGGCTCCAAGCACGGGATCATGGCAAACTTGGCATAGAAACGCGAATCTTGTTCGTTCTGGCTGGAGTGCATCGACGGATCGTCAGCGGCCAGCACAATCAGACCACCGTTTACGCCCGTAATAGCGGCATTCATAAACGCATCAGCACATACATTCATACCCACATGCTTCATACATACCAGCGCCCGTTTGCCCATATACGACATACCCAGCGCGGCCTCCATAGCCGTCTTCTCGTTAGCGGCCCAACGACAATGAATAGGCAAACTGCCATCCGCATGACGGCTGACAGCAAGTTGAATGTACTCGGTGATTTCCGTAGAAGGCGTTCCGGGATAAGCATACACTCCGCTCAGTCCGGCATCAATAGCTCCTTGAGCTATCGCCTCATCGCCTAATAGTAAGTGTTTCATGGTTAGTATTTGATTAGTGTTTATTATTTGCCTTATTCGGGACCGGAACCATTCCGGCTAAAATCCAAAGCTCAATCCGCAACAGACGGTCAGGTTCTTACCCTGATAGTAGCGCGGCGAGAATTTATCCAGATAATAGTCACTTAACGCCGTACCGCTCAGTTCCTTGCTGGTGCCGTCTGCATTCCAGCCTCGGTCTTCACCCTCTACGCGTGTAGAACCGGGAGCGAAAGCGCGAGCATGATTGTACGTCAGATCTACATGTGCATAGCAGTTTTGGAAGATCTCATACACCGCCTTGAAGCGCACCTCATCGTTCTGCCAGGTGCGTTCCGCGAAGGGCTTCTGGGAGATGATCTTGCCGATATTATGCCGCACGTAGTCATAGGTGTTGTACTTGGTATTACATAGATAGTCGAGCGAGAGACGCAAACCACGCACCGGTCGATAGCTCAACCCAACGTAGATTGACTGGCTATTGTCACCCATATAGTGGCCCATATTATAACTGTTGGACGTATATTGCAACACATTGATAGAATGGGTATAGCATGCGATATACGAACGCATGAACTCACCTCTTAGACTCAGTCCGCGTACCGGCCATCCGCTCCAGTTGAAGCCCACCAGGTATGAAACGGGGTTGTTCTGCGGTTCGGATTTCTTCAGACGCGCCAACTTAAACTCATCCAGGAAGAACGAACCATACAGCCGCAGATGGTCGGTAGGCCGCACGGTAATCGAGGCAAAGGCTTGTGAGTTCTGGTTCTCCGAGTTCACGCCCTTGGTCAGCAGATGGTCTAGCGACTTAAAGAACGCGATAGGAATAAAATAAGCCGCCTGTACGTTTCGCTCGGCATAGACGATCGAGTTACCGAATGAGAACTGCACGTACTTACAGGGCATGAACGTAAACATATTCGCCGCCATGAACTTGTTGGCAGGGCGATAGTTGAGTTTGGTTTTTCCCTCCTCGTAAGTCTCTATGTAATAGCTGGTAGAATCCAGTATATTGCTTACCAGCCAAGCGTGGAAATAGTCGAACTGGAACCATTTACAGGGCGTCAACTGCAGCGTCAGCATCGGTACTGCCGGATTATGACCACTCATGATATTGGAGCAATGTTGCGCATCGCCCCACCGGATACGCTCACGTTGCACACCGATCGATCCCCACCATGCATAGAGGCTCACACCACCACGCGAATCGGAGAAATCGCCGCCATCGCCATTAGACACCTCTTTATATTGTACACCCGGAATATCATTAAGAAATTCTGGTTTTGTAAGACGAGCCGCATTATAAAGTGCTGAGGTCGTAGGGAAATACGACTTATTTACAGTCTCCATACCTCGCCAACTATTGTCACGTATCGAGCCCCAAATACTCAGGTGATGCGCGATATCCATCTGTATCTCCGCACCATACCATCGCTTGGTGATAATACCTTTCTTCTGCGCATACAGGTCCATTCCCAAGATAGGACGCACGCGCATCTTGAATAGATCATCCTTTGTCTTGAGATGAAGCGACGGATCCACCAGCGATAAGTTGAAGTCGCACTTATACGATGCCCGCTTTACGGAATCGGTACGCGGGTTGTTGGAACGCCACTGGCACACATTCTCATGTCCGTATAGCTTGTAGTCCGGCAAGGTGTCCAACTCAAGCGCATAGTCCTGCAGATAGAAGTCCAAGTCCTCACGTTGACGTCGTGTGAGTAGCGAGTCACGTTGCTGCGCCTCATGCAGTCGGGCAGCAATATAATCGCGCGTATAGGGTTTGATAGCCGCATTGGTTTGAATGACGCCATCGGTGGTCAACTCTTCCAGAAAGTCATATATCTCTGTATATTCCAGCGCCACAGGAATACGTTGCGCCCATCCGGGAGCGAAGACCATGGCACATACCATCACAGCTACTATGTACTGTACCCTACGTTTCATGCGCTTTCTATCTTTCGCTCTTATTTCTTGTACTGTGCATTCAGTCCGCGAACTACTTCATCCGTAATGTCGTAAGCAGGAGTAGCGGCATAGAGGATATTATCCTTGATTTCACCGAGGTTGCAGAAGATCATCTCATAGCGACCATCGGCGTTATATACCTTTAGGAATTCATTAACACGCTTGTTGAGTATCTTCGACTGCTTTTTCAGCTCTGCCTCATTCTCGCGAGCCAGTTTCTCCTCCATCGTAGCCAACTCCTGCTGCGCTTTCTGCAGTTTCTTCTCCAATTCAGCACGCTGACGGTTAAACTCGGCTTCCGACTCAATCTGTCCGGATTGCGCACGCTTGATTAGATCTTGCTCTTGTGCCTGCAATTGCGAAGCCAGGCTGTTGTAGCGATCCACCAGTTGCTTACGCGACTTCTCGGCCATCGCATTCAGACGGGAATTGGCATCCAATACAAAGCGATACTCCGTATTCAGACGGTCCATATTGACATACGCAATAGGCAACCTAGGCTTACGTACCTTTTCCGGTGCAGGCTCCTCTGCATCCAATAGCGAGTCATTGTCATAAATCGTGGTATCCATCACGGCAAGCGTCGTCGTGTCAAAAGGAGTATACTCATAGTCATAGTCATATACTTCAGCAGTTCCTCCCTGTCCTACTTTGCTAAACAGTACAACGACCAGCACGGTCAGCGTAATTACGGCAACGCCCAGCACGGCGTTGATAACACTTTGAATCTTGTTCATATCGTTTTTTATTTATCAATTTTCATTTTTCTTCTTCGTCTGGTCTCACGGTCTTGTGATGTAGCACAATGGATGCCATCCTGCCGCATACGCCGGTTCTCCGAGATATGCTCCGAACGAAAACGGTGATCCTTGCGCAAGATCACTCCCACGCTCAGCAGCAACACCGCCGCCATCACCATTCCCATTACTATCAGTATCTCTTTCATTTCCGTTCAATCCGGAGCACAATGCCCATTTCGGCTGCAAAGATACGATTTTTTTTTCATATATGCAAGCGCGCGCGTACATTTTTATAAAAAAAGTATCCAGGGATGCCGAAAATGACAAAATTTCCCATTTTCAATTTTCAATTTTCAATTTTTATAACTACCTTTGCACCCGATTTTGTATTTAAAACTATATTGTACAATGAAAAAGATTTTATCGATTGCTCTCGTAGCAATGACAGTTGTGTTTATGACCGGTTGCGGTGTTGGTTTCTCGAGTGAGTATAAGCAAGGCGATGCTATGCCTAAGATCGACAACTCGAAATCTACTGTCAATGGTCGTCACTATGACAACGACACCGAGAAGTGCTGGAAAGTAAGTGCTACCTACACGATCAAGACCTCTGATTCAAAATCCACCAAAAAGGAAACCAGGTATGTATGGGGTACCGAGTTCTATCTGGTATCCTTGATGGAGATGGAGATGTGGGGCATGGCCCAAACAGGT
>DFGU01000081.1 GCA_002371785.1 Bacteroidales bacterium UBA3742 | reverse complement strand
AGCCTGATCCGCTCCATCTCCATCGAGGACTTTCCCAACAATGCGGCCCTCGTGTACGCACCGCTGAGCAACGCCTTTAGTGAGGAACTGCGCGATACGTATCAGCGCCAAACGCGCCTGCAGATACGTTCCTCGGGCGGCGACCTGGAACTGAGCGGCGAGATCATCGGCTACGACGTGACGCCTATGGGTGTGGCCTCCGACAACTATGCCGCCGAGACCAAGGTCACGCTGCGTGTCCAGGTCCATTTCACCAACAATATCCACCCCGACGAGAGCTTCGACCGCACCTACTCGGCCTACCAGACCTTCGACAGTTCACAGACCCTAAATGCAGTGCAAGAGACGCTCTGTCAGGCCATGATTAAAGAACTTGTGGAGAATATTTACAACGATACGGTTGCAAAATGGTAAAAAAATTTGCGTATATCAAAAAAAAGTTGTATCTTTGCCGCCCGAATTGTGAAATACGAATAAATATATACTAAACGAATATGACAATACTACTTTCTATCTTGATTTTTATTGCAGCTATCCTGCTGATTCTTCTCGTGCTGGTTCAGAACAGTAAGGGAGGCGGCTTGGCTGCCGGTTTCTCGAGTGGCAATCAGGTGATGGGTGCTCCCCGTACGGCTGACTTTCTGGAGAAAGCCAGTTGGACCTTGGCTGCTGTGATCGTACTGCTGAGTATCTTCACGGTAGGTCTGCAGATCGGTCAGAACAAGCAGCACGAGGCTATCGACGAGGATGCTATCGAGCAAACCGCAGAAGAAGGTGCAGCAGAAGATGCACCGGCTGCTGATTTCCAGAAAGAGGCTGCTGAGAAGTAATTCGCTTTACCAGCGCTTCGGATGCCTGAGGCCGCCTATGAGCGTGCCGAGCATATAGAACGGATACACCACTTCTAACAGTAGTGCCACCGCCCACGAGGTTGTGGCGCTACGTTTTTTTAGCATCCGGTATTCTATCGGGAATTTCACGAGCAAGATCGGCGGACATACCACCTGCAGCAGATTCAGCGCCACCACCCACGCGCCGCAGCGACGTATATCCCGATCGGTATAGTGCGGTGCCTTACCTGCCCAGCGCGTACGTTGACGCCATAGGGCGCGCCACGAAGTTAGCGGACGCACCACGGCCGTATAGTCCGGCGCATCGATCACCTCGATACGCATACCGCGGCGCTTCATCGCCTCCAGCAGAAACATATCGTCGCCGCTGGGCAATTCGGGATGCAGATCCTGCTCGCACGCGAACCATGCCTCACGCCTAACGATCATATTCGCCCCCGAGCACATCACGGCCCGGCCGCGACGGGCCGTACGCATCGTCAGCTCCTGGATGGCTGCATACTCGGCTATCTGGAGCTGCTCCAAGAGCGAGGGATGTTCCCGCTCACTCTCCATGCGGAGCGGCAGGATGAGCAGGTCGGCATCCGTCATGGTCAGTCGCTCTACGGCCGGAGGCAGCACCACATCATCGTCGTGCAGCCAGACATAGTCGGACACGGCCTCACGAATCAGTTTACTGAGGGCATGCTTCTTGCCCAGGTTGTCATCATTGATGCCGCGCCGCGGCGTCAGATGCTGCAGACCAAAACCGGGATAACTCTTGCGGATACACTGCTGGTCTTCCAGCGACACAGGATAGTCGGCCGCCATAAGGGCCATGGCCATGCGGTGGTCGTCGTTCACCTGATGCAGTCGAACAGATCGTAAGCGGTTCGACTCCTTGTAGCGCAGCCGTTCCGTACCGGTAGCCTGCAGCGTGATACCCAGCCGTTCGCAGGTGAGGGCCACGGCGGGATAGAGATCGGGTATGTCGGTAAAGTCGAGCGTCAACGACCGGGGGTACTGCACCTCATCCACTCGGCGGATACGTACGCCCTCGGGCACATAGACCGTCGTGACGCCGAACGAGCGGTTGTAGATACGCGCTACGGCATGGTCGCCCTGCAGGGTGTTGCGTTGCAATCCGGGCAGGATCAGCGTACCGCCATGCAGCGCCACGTATTCGTACCAATAAGATGCAGAACTCCAGCAGCGTTCTGCAGACCACTGCGTTATAAGATCGGCTACGCCTGTAGGACCGTTACACTGCAAGAGCGCTTCGCTGTAAGACGCTGCCATCTCGCGGCTCATCCGGATATACGGACTCTCGTTTTTCTCCACGGGGATGTCCTCGCCGTGCAGGATACGGGCCGAGATGGTCTGGGTCGTGGGTTTGCCCCGCCGCTCCAGGAGACGGTCGTCACCGGTGAGCGTGATGGGTTCGCCCGGATAGCAATGCTCCAGATGCACCTCCAGAAAACGCAGCGCTGTGCCGCAGTTCTTAAGGTAGAGCGTCAACGGTTCACCCGGCTTATGACGGCGAAGGGCCTCCAGCGCATCGTGCATCACCAGCACATCGTCCGGCATATCCGCAAAAACCCTCATCAGAGGGTCTCCGTGGATAGCTTGCAATAGCAATAGTCTATTGGCAATCGATTTCGATATTGGCAGGCGAATAGTCAATAGTCGTTAGTCGTTTGTCGTTAGAGTCCTTAATCGTTAATGTCCGGCAGCGGACTATAGTCGTGCGAGTAGCGCAGGTGCTGCTCGGTGTAGCCCTCGTCGTAGCGGATAAGCACGTCCTTGATCTTGCCCTGCTCGTCAAAGACAGGTTGATACACCGGATTCACAAATCCCTTGTAGGGCGCGATGC
>DFGU01000064.1 GCA_002371785.1 Bacteroidales bacterium UBA3742 | reverse complement strand
CTCTACCCGATGTGGACGAATATGCCGCATGCAGCGTTTGCTTGGGTATTCGCAGAGGGAGCGTTCTACACCATCGGTTCGTATTTCTTTTACCATGACGAGGAGCACGCGTATTACCATGCCATCTGGCATGTGTTTATCACGCTCGGCGCCATCAGTCACACCATAGCCACCTGGATGATTCTCTCATGATCAGTATTATTGTTCCCATATACAACGCAGCCGACTATCTGGAGCAGTGCATCCGGAGTTTGGTACAGCAGACCGAAACCGATCTGCAGATCATCTTGGTAGATGACGGCAGTACCGACCGCAGCCGGCCTATCTTGGAAACGTTTGCCAAGCAGGACGAGCGTATCATCTTGTTACAACAGCCGCATGCCGGTCAATCAGCGGCGCGCAACCGCGGCCTACAGCATGCTACAGGCGAGTACATCGCCTTTGTAGATGCCGATGACAGCCTGGAGCCGGACTGGTGCGCCCGGCATCTACAGGCGATAGCTGACGTAGATTATGTGCAAAGCGGCTACCAGAGAATTCAGAATTCAGAATTCAGCAGTCAGAAAACACCTCTCCATCGTCTCCAGTTCACCTCGCCCTGTATGCGTCTGTATCGGCGCGAAGCCATCGCCGCCATGCAGTTTACCGAGGGCATGATCTACGAGGATGTGGTATGGTCGGTGGATCTGTGGCTGCGCGACCTACGCTATCGTCGCATCCCCTATGCCGGCTACCGCTACACACTCAATCCCCGTAGCACGACCTCCCGGCGTCATCCGGAAGCGGAGCAACGGCTCTTTGCCGCGCTAAAGCAGCGCGTACCGCAAGCCTCCGGACGGGGAAAACTCATCATCCTATACACCATTATACGAATAAAACTCTATTTTATAAAACAATGAAAAAATCGCTTCTCATCCTTGCAGCCACGCTGCTCCTTTCACCTTTCACCTTTCACCTCTCACCCTTAGGTGCCGCCACCTATTACGCCTCGCCAAATGGCCTCGGCGACGGCAGTTCCTATTTCTCACCAACCACTTTTGCCGCCGGTGTCAGTATGCTCCATAATCCGGGTGATACCCTGTATCTGCTGGGCGGAACGTACGAGTTTACGGATAAGTTCAGCATCAACAAACAGGGTACGGCTCAAAAGCGCATCGTCATCGCCGGTGTTCCGGGTGAGACGCCGATACTCGATTTTCATAAAGTGGCCTACGGCACCCGTGGTATCACCATCCATGCCGACGCCTTGTACATCCATCTGCGCGACCTCACCATCGCCTGGTCGGGCAAGAACAACCTCTACTGCGAAGGCTCGTACTGCCTCTTCGAACGACTGGACATCTACGGTTCGGCCGATACGGGTTGCCAGATGAAAAAAGGCGGCAACAACACCATCCTCAACGTGGATAGCCACGACAATTTCGACTACAAGACCATGTCCGGCAATACCGCCAACTTCGGCGGCAATGCCGACGGCTTTGCCGATAAGCAGTTTACCGGTGCAGGCAACCACTATATCGGATGCCGTGCCTGGAACAACTCCGACGACGGATGGGACTTCTTCCAGCGCGTCAGCACGTCCAAGACCATCATCGAGGATTGTATCTGCTTCATGAACGGATGCCCCTACTACGACATGAGCCAAAACCCGCGTGCGCTGACCACCGACAAGTCATGGTTCGACAGCAAGGTCGGCACCCAAATGACCGACCGTTATGGCCAGACCATCACCATCTCGCTTGACCACTACCCCTGCCAGGGCAACGGCAACGGCTTCAAGATGGGCGGCCAATATACCGACCATAAGATCCTCATCCACCACTGCCTGGCCGTTGGCAATTACGCACGCGGTTTCGACCAGAACAACAACGGTGGCACCATGTGGGTATATAATTGCTCGGCCTACCAGAACGCCTACAACTACGGCTTTACCACCGCTTACGGTACCAATACTATCCAGAACTGCATCAGCCTGGCCGGTCAGAATGCCGATGCCTACAAGTCGCAAAACGTCGTCACCATCGACCATAACTCCTGGAACAACGGCTTTAGCGTCTCCGCCAACGACTTCCAGTCGCTCGACACCACACTCATCCTGGCGCCACGTCAGGAGAACGGCGACCTGCCGGATGTAGCGTTCATGCGTCTTAAGACGGGTTCCGCACTGATTGATGCCGGCATTGATGTCGATCTGTGGTACAACGGCTCGGCACCCGATCTGGGATGCTACGAAGCGCCGGGCGAGGAACATCGGCCGGATACCATTCCCGAGGATACTATCCCCACCGTCCAACCGGAAGGCACACACGCCGTAGCCTTTGTGACGATCCCGGGCTGTGCCGAGGATAAGCCCCTATTGCGCTACCTGCGTCAGAACGACTCGCTCTGGATCGTAGAGACCGAGGCCATGGACCAGACGGTGGACTATAGTCCGTACGAAGTGATCGTACTGGGTATGAAGCCGGCCTCATCCGCCGCAGGATTCGGTCCGCTGAAGGGCTACGACAAGCCCATGGTGCTGCTCAAGCCCTGGTTGCTCAAGCAGGGCGTATGGTCGTGGGGCACGGCCATCAACACCGCGGACCTGAGCATCGCCGTGAGCGATGCGTCGCACCCGCTCTTTGAGGGACTGGAGATCACAGATGGTCAGTTGCCGCTCTTCTCGCAGTGCAACACCAATGCCGTCACAGCCATCTCGGAATGGACGAATACCACGGGCATAGAGACCTTGGCTTCTCCCGTAAGCAACAGCGCAGCCAGTTCGGTCGCTATCCTGCCGGCCGGAACGGATTGCAACGGCACCGTCCTGCCCCAACGCATGATCATGATCGGTGTGTCGGAGTACTCCACGGCCTATCTCACCGAGCAGGGCAAGCAGTTGATAGAGAATGCTATCCTGCTGCAACTGGGCGTTCAGATGCCTACCGAGGCTATCAGCCAACAGGCAGAAGAAACGACCGCTCCGCAGAAAATACTGCAGAACGGTCGGATCATGATCCTGCGCAACGGCAAGATATACAGCATCAGCGGACAGACCACATCAGGCGTAGGAATGTAAACCTCCCAGCAGGTACGACACCCCGAAATAGGTGAACAGCACCAACGCGAAATCTACCACACAACAGATGTGGTAGATGATTCTCCCTTTCGCCTTTTGCCTTTCGTCTTTCGCCTTTATTAACCACGGGAAGTGGAGCAGCAGGGCATACACCAGCATGGTGATCAGTGCCCATGTCTCCTTGGGATCCCAACCCCAATACCTACCCCACGACATATTGGCCCATACGGCGCCGATAAAGATGCCGGCCGTCAGGCAGAACAAGGCCGGATACAGCAGCAACTGAGATAGATGCATCAGTTGTTCGCGTTTCTGCGCCCAACAGAGTCCCAGAATGCCATTCACCATGATGACTGCAAACAGCGTGTAGGCCAACATAATAACCGACACATGAATACCCAGCAGCGGCGTCTGCAATACGGGCTGTAGGGGCGGTTTAGGCGTCACGACCTTGGTCATAATAATTGCCAAGATGACAATTAAGACCGCTAACGCTATAAGACCGCTGCGCTGTAGGACCACTTCGTTGTAGGACCGCTTCGCTGTAAGACTTTTCACCAGCGAGTGGAAATAGGTCTGCTTCTGGAAGAAGAACGCGATCATAGCCACGAGCAGCAAACCGTAACCGGTATAGGTGATGCCAATACCCCACGGGTCGTAGTTGTAGGTGAGCACAACACCCTGCTGGTCGCTATCGTAGTCCGACTGACAGAAACGATAATTACAGAACTTCAGGGGCTTGTTCATCCGCAGTTTGCCTTCCTCCACCACGAGGGGCTTGCGGCTACGGTCCAGCAGACGCAGTTCGGTGATATAATCCACGGGGTTGCCATCCTTATCCTGTACCACCTGGAAATCCCACAAGAAAAGGCTAATGGGCGAATGGCGAACGGCTAAGGTTTGCGCCTGGTCGGCACGCAGATGTATCTCACCCTGTACGCCGAAGAAATGGGTCACACAAGCCCCCACGACAATCGTCGCGAGGGCAATGTGTAACAGACCGGTAAAGAGGTGTTTCTTTACTCGAAAGGGGCGTATCCAATCCATATTAGATAGCGTTAATAAATGCTACAACGGCATCACGCTCTTCTTTGTTCAGGTTGTAGAACTGCTGCGTGGGCCAGTAGGCATCCGACTGCGAACTATAGCCATGCCACATGATAGCCTCGATCACGTTGCGTGCACGGGTGTCGTGCATACGAGCTTCGTACTGATCGCCGGTAGCCTTGCGGTGGAGGCCACGTCCCCAGAGCGGCGTGGTGCGGCACCAACCGGTACGGATATCGTTCTCCATGCAGAGTTTATGCTGTACCATATCTGTATAAGGCCAGATCTTCTGGTTCGGGTAACGCGGCATCTTGGCGGTGGTCTGGAAATGGTTCGGGTCGCGCACCTCGTCGCTACCTGTTGTCCATGTCGGACGATGGCAGTAGTCGCAACCGATCTGCGAGAACAGTTCCTTTCCCTTCAGCACCTGCGGGTCCTTCACGTTACGGGCTGCAGGCACAGCCAGACCGCGGTGCCAGATCATCACTTGCGTAAACTCATCGTCGCTCATCTCAACCGGCAGTTCCTTGCTCGTCAGGTAGTTGTATATCTCCTGCTCCGTACCGAAAGCCTCTTGCACCTCCGGATCCTTGCTGGCATACTCGGCGTAGATGGTACCGTTCAGGTCCAGGTAGTGGTACTTACGATCGCTACGCGTCACGTTCGTGATGTTCCAGATGGCATTGGCTCCTGCAGCGTCCATGATCGGACCGCGTGTGAGGGCGTACGTAAAGCGTTTCGGTCCCCACTGCGGGTCGTTCTTGTAGTAACCGCTGGTCTGGAAACCGCCGTTCCAGAAAGCAGGGTTCAGACCGTTCTTCAGTTTGCCGTCAGCCGCCTCCTTAGCGTACTGATCGATGATGTCCTGATCGGGAATAGCATCCAGCAGACCCGAGCCATACACGCCGATCGTGTTCTCCAACTTCACCTCATAGCCTTCCGACTCCAGCAGACCGTCCGGGTCACGATAGCCCTGGTTATAGACATACACCGCCGTATTGGGCATATGTACCTCCGGGTAACGCAGTTCGTAGGTCTCGCCATCGGGGAACTTATTGCCGTGCTCATCCTGCGCGGTCTTCCACTCTACGGTGATCTGATCGGGATCCAGCGGAGCCTTGAACGGCGCAGCACCGAACAGTTGCGGCATACCGGCCAACCAGGGCACATAGGCCTGGGTCTCCGGGTTGATGACTACCAGCAGCGTTCCGTTACCTACGTTCTGAGCATCGTACCTACCCTCCGGCACCGACGTACCGTGCGAGTAGTTGGGGTGGCAATGCTGACAACTGGCGCGTACATACACCGGTCCCAAACCATGCTGACGTCCTTCGGTGTTGGTCACAAAGGGTTTCTCGGCAATCTGGTCGCCTTGGGCGAACATCGTTCCGAGTCCGGCCTCTTCCGTAGCAGGCGTAGGCTGACGGAAAGTCATCGACGTGAGGTTGGTGGTCGTACCCAGTTTACCTCCGGTGTAGTACCACTCGGGCATGTCGTCCTGCTGTTCAGGTTCCGGATCTTTACAACCCGTCAGCGCGATAGCTGCCAGAGCGATAAATAAAAATTCTTTCTTCATAATATTGTCTTTTGTCTTTTAGTGAAACGGTCTTTTGTCTTTTAGCGAAGCGGTCTTT
>DFGU01000036.1 GCA_002371785.1 Bacteroidales bacterium UBA3742 | reverse complement strand
ACCTCGGCTGCGTAGGTGCCTCGTTTGGCGGCTACAGTGTCTATTGGCTGGCCGGTCATCACGACAAGCGATTCAAAGCTTTCATAGCACATGACGGTATCTTCAACCTGGAGATGCAATACTTGGAGACCGAGGAGAAATGGTTTGCCAATTGGGATATGGGTGGCGCCTACTGGGATAAGAAGAACGCTACGGCACAACGTACGTTCCAGAACAGTCCCCACCGCTTTGTGGATAAGTGGGATACCCCTATCCTATGCATCCACGGCGAGAAAGACTACCGCATCCTGGCCAACCAGGCCATGGCTGCCTTTGATGCCGCCCAGATGCGCGGCGTGCCGTCCGAACTGCTCATCTTCCCCGATGAGAACCACTGGGTGCTGAGTCCGCAGAACGGCATACTGTGGCAACGTACGTTCTTCGAGTGGCTGGATCGGTGGCTGAAGGAGTAAAGTTGATGAGTTGATGAGTTGATGAGTTTATAGGTTTATTTGTTATGAAATACGAATACGAATATGAGATAAAGTACCAGGAGGTGGACGACCGCAAGCGGCTGCGTCTATACAACCTGGAGAACTACCTGCTGGAGGTAGCGGGACGCGTAGCGGATCAGTTGGGCTTTGGTATCCAGGTGCTCCACCCGCGGGGACTGACATGGATACTGACGCGCCTGAGCGTAGAGATGGACTATCTGCCTACGCACAACGAGCATATCGTCATCGAGACCTGGATCGAACAGAACGTCCATATGCTCTCTACGCGTGACTACCGCCTGTGGCTCCTCACGCCAGAGGGCGAACGACGACTGATCGGTCGATGTAAGTCGGTATGGGCCGTGCTGGACATGGAGAAGCGCGAGATAGTGAATATCTTCGACGATCCGATACTGGCCGACTCGGTCGATGGCGAGGTGCTGGATATGCAACGCGTACGTATGACCACCATCCCCGAACCTACGGGACAACGTCCGTACCGCATCTGCTACTCCGACCTGGACTACAACCGCCATTGCAACAGTTGCAACTACCTGCGCGTCATGACCGACACCTACCTACCCTGCTACTACGACCGTGCCGTACGGCTCGACATATACTATAGCAAGGAGGTCATGATGGGTGAGACGCTGCAGACCTACTACCTCGTGAGCGACGATGGCGTACAGTACCAGCAGAAGCTGGAGAACGGAGAGACCTCCTGCTCGGCGAAGATTAGTTTTATTGGTTGATGAGTTTATTAGTTGATTGGTTTATTAGTTTATTAGTTGATTGGTTTATTAGTTGATTGGTTTATTAGTTGATTAGTTGATTGGTTTATTAGTTTATTAGTTGATTAGTTTATGGAGAATCCGATACAAGAACAGACGCTTCTGAAGCGTCCGACCGAACTGGAATGCGACGTGGTGCGCTTCCAGAATCAGAAAGACAAATGGATTGCCTTTGTGGGGCTCAAAGACGGTCGCCCGTATGAGATCTTCACCGGTCTGGCGGACGACGAGATGGGTATTGCGCTACCTAAGAGCGTGACGAAGGGCAAGATCATCAAGGTGGTCAAGGAGGACGGCCAGAAACGCTACGACTTCCAGTTTGTCAATACGCGCGGCTTCAAGACTACGGTAGAGGGACTGAGCTATAAGTTCGACCGTGAGTTCTGGAACTACGCCCGCCTGATCTCCGGCGTGCTGCGCTACGGCATGCCGATCGACCAGGTGGTGAAGATGATCTCCGGCCTGCAGATGGACAACGACTCGATCAACTCATGGACCACCGGCGTCGCTCGCGTGCTGAAGCGCTACGTGCCGGGAGCGGAAGTGGAGGAGTGATACGGGTTACGGGTTACGGGTTACGGAAAAAAAATAAAGCTCGGCAATATCTGCCGGGCTTTATTTTTGGCTTTTCTGCTATTTGGACTCGGGGTTTACGGGTTCGCCCTTTGAGTCGTAGAATTGCGTCTGGAGCATTCCGAGGCTCTGGTTTTCCACTACGTGCACGCCGTACTTTACGAACCATTGTTGCTTGAGGCTACCCAGTAGTCCTCGGCAAACGTAGGCATATACATAGGGGTGCAGATACAGTCGGAGTCCTCGTCCGTATTGCTCTGACAAATGTGCAACCTGCTCTTCTACCTGGTCGGTAAACAAGATCGACGGTTGTATCTTCCCTTTTCCGCCGCAGGTCGGACAGGTCTCCATCACTTCCACTTCTACAGCGGGGCGCACGCGTTGGCGGGTGATCTGCATCAGTCCGAATTTGCTGAGCGGCAAAATGTTGTGTTTGGCTCGGTCGCGTTCCATGAGGCTACGCATGTGGTCGTAGAGTTGCTGCTGGTGCTCCTTGGTATGCATATCGATAAAATCGATAATGATGATACCTCCTATATCACGTAGGCGAAGCTGGTGCACGATCTCGTCGGCGGCAGCCATGTTGTACTGGAATGCGTTCTCTTCCTGGTCTTCGTATAGCTTCTTGCTACCCGAATTGACATCGATGGAAAACAGGGCTTCGGTCTTGTCTATGATCAGATAGCCGCCATGTTTGAATCCCACAGTACGACCCAGACCGGTCTTCATCTGTCGGGTGATGTCAAATTTATCGAAGATGGGTTGCTTCTGGTGGTACAGTTTCACGATCTTGGCGCTCTCGGGTGCAATCAATGTCAGATATTGTTTCACCTCCTCGTAGATGCTCTCGTCGTTGACCTGTATGCTCGTGAAGCTGGACGAGAGCATATCACGAATGATACCTATCGTGCGTCCTATCTCTTCACTCACCAAGCTGACCGGCTGCTTCTGTTGCAGCTGCTTGACCGTCTCGTGCCAGCGCTCTACCAGCAATCGCAACTCGGAATCCAGTTCCGCTACGCGCTTGTCTTCGGCTACGGTACGTACGATCACGCCAAAGCCGTGAGGCTTGATCGACGAGATGAGCTGCTTCAGTCGGGAGCGTTCGCTCTCGCGCTTGATCTTCTGGCTCACCATCACGCCGTCCGACAATGGCATCAGCACCATGTTGCGTCCGGCTATCGATATCTCGGCCGTCAGTCGGGGTCCCTTGGTATTGATAGGCTCCTTGGTCACCTGCACCAGCAGGGTGTCGCCTACCTTCAGTACATCTTCGATTTTTCCTTCTTTGCCCACCTCAGGCTGACGCTTCTGCTTGTCGATAGCCGGCACACGGCGCCGATCCGACACAGCCTTGGTGACAAACTGCTGGAAAGTACGAAACTCCGAACCTAAATCCAAATAGTGTAGAAAAGCTTCTTTCTCATAACCTACATCCACAAAGACTGCATTCAACGCAGGCATCACTTTCTTCACGCGGCCGTAATAGATATTACCTACCGCAAAGTTATCCTCGTTGCGCTTCTCGCGGTTGATCTCCTGCAGGCGATCGTCCTCCGTCAGCGCGATAGCAATCTCTTGTGGCTGTACGTCCACAATTAATTCGCTTTTCATAGGATTTGTTGTCTTAATAAATCAATAAATAAAAATGCCTTGTGGCAAGCCTGTCTGCGCCCAGACAAGCTTATCGCCACAAAGCATATGCACAGAACGAAATCGTCCTAAGGCTTACTTATGCTTATGACGATTCTTGCGCAGACGTTTTTTACGCTTGTGTGTAGACATCTTATGTCTCTTATGCTTCTTTCCGTTTGGCATAGTAAATTGATGTTATAAAAATTAATAATTCAGTGGTCTTCCGATTAACGAACCATGTTGTTAAACTCATCTGCCGGCTTGAAGTAAGCAATCTTGTGCTCAGGTACTTCGATGGAGATGTTCTTGGAGATGTTGCGGGCAATCTTTGCCTTGCGAGTTTTGGCGGTAAAGCTACCGAAGCCACGCAGATATACGCTGTCGCCGGAGGTCACCGTCTCTTTGATTTTCGCCATACCTGCCTCTACGATGTTCGAGATAGTCGTCTTGTCATATCCCGTCGAGATAGCAATGGCGTTTACAAGTTCAGCTTTTGTCATAATTGTATGTGTTTATATATTTATAAAAATCCTCTTTTTCTTTCCTCAAAAACGAAAAGCGGGTACAAAATTACTATAAATTATTGAAATACAAAAGTTTTTTGCAAAAAAAATTGCATTTTTTGTGTTTTTTTTGTAATTTTGCACCAATTTTTGATGAAAATCGCACTAAAACGATGAATTTGACCTACTTATACGACCAATTATACCGCTGGTGGGAATGTCATCGTCGGGAGCTTCCATGGCGTGACACACGTGACGCCTATCGTATCTGGCTCTCCGAAATCATCCTCCAGCAGACGCGCGTGCAGCAGGGCCTGGACTACTACATGCGATTCACGTCCCGTTTTCCGGATGTGGATAGCCTGGCCGCGGCCGACGAGCAGGAGGTGCTGCGCCTCTGGCAGGGACTAGGCTACTACTCGCGCGCGCGAAACTTATATAAATGCGCGCAAACGATCGTCGAGCGTGGATGGCAACCCTTCCCTACCCGCTACGAGGATATCCGTTCCTTGCCCGGCATAGGCGACTATACCGCCGGCGCCATTACGGCCTTTGCCTACGACCAGCCCTATCCCGCCATGGACGGCAATGTGTATCGCGTCGTGGCGCGGCTGTTTGACTGCGACATACCGTTTGATACCACACAGGACAAGCGCCATTTCCACGAGCTCATTCTCCGGCTGCTGGACCATGAGCATCCCGGCCTCTTCAATGCCGCCATCATGGAGCTGGGCGCACTCCATTGTACGCCCTCGCTCGCCGACCCTGAGACAGGGGATGTACGATGCACGTCCTGTCCGCTCCAGACGCTGTGTCTGGGCTATCAGCACGGCACAGCCGAACTGCTGCCCGTACGCAAGCCACGGCCTAAGTTGCGCGACCGCTACCTCAACTACACCATCTACCTGGCCGAACAAGACGGCCAACGCTATACGCTCATCCGCCAGCGTACCGAGCGCGATATATGGCAGCATCTGTGGGAATTTCCGCTTGTGGAGACACAGAACGCTCTGCTGCCTCCTACGCCCGGCGTGCCGTCCGTAGAACTCAAGCACATCCTCAGCCATCAGCGTCTCTATGCCCGATTCGAAAAGCAGACAGTCCGAGAACTGCCTGCCTTGGAGGGAACGCGTCGCGTTGCCCTACGTGATCTGGATGAGTACGGCCTGAGCCGACTCACGCTTATTGCGCTTGAGCGCTTGCTTTAGGACGTGCCGGGTTGCGGCCCTTGTACGGCCAGCTCTCCTGCTTGAGGAAGTCCATGTATTTCTCCCCGCCACCATATACCTTGAAGACGTTGTTGCAGAAGAGAATGTCCGTGATGCTGTTCTGCTCTACGTATTCGCGCATATTCTTCGTGAAGTAGCGACCGTCCACGACGTGCACCTCTTCAAACGAGCCGAACAGATAGCCCACCAGGGCGTTGCCGAAGCTGTCCTTTAGGATCAGCACTCGGCGTCCGTTCTGCTGCGAGGTACGTACCTGCGTGATCTTGCTGTCGCCACCCATGAATACGCAGTAGGCAGCCGAACTGCCGTCCTTGAAATGACCGAAGAACGGACCCACATAGGGCGCAGCCTCGGCGGTGACTTTATACGCTTTGTCGATCGTATAATTGATATACGTCGTCTCGTAGGCCGAGTCCTTAGGCGTATAATACACAAAATCCTCCGGCGACTGCTTGACCGATATATCGTGGCTGTAGCCGTACATCGTACCTACAAAGCCGTGTACCACCTCCTTGTTGTATTCGCTCAGCGGGCGATATGGTACGCCGGCCACTTGCGCAAAGCGCTCGGCCGCATAGTATGCCCCCAGCGGCGCCCAGTGGTGGTCGGTTCTTAGGTAGATATCCTCCGAGGCATGCTTGCCCAGCGTGGTGTAGATATCCACCGCCTTGACCGAGTCGTCCAGGAGCGAATAGGTGTTACGTATCGTCGTCAGCTCCGACTTGGTGCTCGACTTCGCAGCATCCGGACAGTAGTACTCTACGGCCGTAGGAATCACCATGCAATATACATTCACGCCCGGGAACGTACGCTTATACTCATTACATACCTTGGCATACTGGTTACCGCCGTTCGTACCGTGATAGGCACTCAGCGCACGCACCTGGCCTTCCGGTCCGCAGATGATGATACCCGCGCTGGCGATCTTAGCCGCCTCTTCGGCATTCTGCTGATTCTTATACTCGGCTATCTCGCGATCATCCGTGATACCCAGTTCCTCGCTATCCGCATCCGTATTGGTGGTGTTATCTGCGGCGTGGAAAGTGATCGCCTCCTCCGGCTTACCCAGACGGATACCCGAATACTTATCCAGCTGCATACTTCCCTGCAGCAACTGCTCCCGGAAGGGCTCTGTATCGGAGAACCATTGGGCTATGGTCTTCGTGTACAGTCCGCTCTGCAGCGAGTCAGACTTCCACGAAGGAAAAGCCGGAAGCTCGGTCAAGTCCCTTCGCTCCAGTTCGGAGAATGTCGGACGCGGCAGGACATAGAAAATGCCGGTGATAATGATCAGCACCAGCGCCATCACAACAATATAAATATAACTCTGTTTCATTAGAATCGTGTATAAAGGAATGGATTATTCGTGGCACCTACCAGCAGAGCGATGCTCACGCCGAGAATAACTATCGAGACCACCACATGGGTCACCATGCGTACCGTCTCGTTCTTAATGCCCTGTTGCAGCCAGTCGCGTATCGGCAAGCAGCATGCGATAGCCAGCACCCAGAGCCATAGTTTGTTCATCACGAGCGACTTTGTGAGGAAGTCCAGTCCGCCGCCGGCGGTAAACAGCTGGCGATAGTAGAGCAGCAGCTGGCTGAAGTCATCAAAATAGAACACACTCCATCCCAGCAGCACCAATGCCAAACTATAGATATGCAGGAACGGACGCACCCAGCGGTTCTTCTCTATCTTGACGATGGAGAATTTCTCCAGCGCAACGATCACGCCGAAGTACATACCCCAGATGATGAAATTCCAGCTGGCGCCATGCCACATACCGGTCAGAAACCATACGACCAATATGTTCAGCGCCTGGTGACGACGGTTACCACCCATCGGGATATAGACATAGTCGCGGAAGAAACTACCGAGCGATATATGCCATCTGCGCCAGAAGTCGGTGATCGACGTACAGCAGTACGGATGGTTGAAGTTCTCCTTGAAGTGGAATCCCAGACAGCGACCGATACCGATAGCCATGTCGGAGTATCCGGAGAAGTCGAAGTAGATCTGCAGCGCAAAGGCCAGCGTTCCTACCAGCGCACCCATAGACGTAGTCTGGTCCGATAGTTGACCCAGCAGTTGGTCGGCCACCACGGATATCTGGTTGGCAATAATCACCTTCTTGCCCAGACCGAGCAGGAAGCGATAGAGTCCCTCGGCGATATCGTCGGCCGTCACTTTGCGGTTTTCTATCTCGCTGGCTACCGTGTCGTAGCGTACGATAGGTCCGGCTATCAACTGCGGGAACATCGAGATATAGAGCAGCAGGTTCGTAAACCGACGCTGTGCCGGCGACTCGTGGCGATAGACATCCACCAAGTAGCTGATCGACTGGAAGGTATAGAAACTAATACCTATCGGCAGACTGATCTCCGGACTGGTGACCGGCAGACCTATCTGCGCCAGCAGACCGGCAATAAAATTAGCGTATTTGAAGGTGCCCAGAATAGCAATATTGCCTATCAGGCCTATCACCAGGGCCGTTTTACGCCATCCTTCCGTAGCTCGGTCTATAATCAGACCGGCCAGGTAGTTGAGCAGCACGCATCCCAACATCAGGAACACATATACCGGCTCGCCCCATGCGTAGAATATCAGGGAGAAGAGCACCAGTATGATGTTGCGTGCATGAAATCCGCCCAGGCCCTTGTCCAGCACTCTGGCTAATAGGTATAGGATGGCAAAAGCCGGCAGAAATCCAAACAGGAAGAATAAATCAGCGAATACCATAACGTGTTATAATTGAAGCTATTTTTAGTCCCAGTTTCTTGGCACCTGCGGGATTGGTGTGGGTGCCATCTTTTGTTTCTATTTGTTCGTTCTCCAGATGGATCACCGGCACGCCGGCCGCCAGTCCGCATCCGTCCAGTATCTCGCCCACACGGGCAATCTTCTCCGCCGATGCCTTGGTGGTGGGCATGGGGGTCAGCAGCACGATATCGGCCATTGGGAAGGCCCGTTGCAGCGTCTCTACGCTGTAGCGAACCGAGAGGGCCAGCGAGGTCACCTCACCGGGCTCCTTGCGCAGCAGCACCTTGCTATCCACGGCAAAGGCCTCTTCTACCGTCATGTCCCATATGCCGGGACGCTTCTGTTCGAACCATGCATCGTTGGTGCCGGCCATGATCAGGATCACGTCCGGCGCGTCCTGCAGGTGCAGTTGCACGCGTTGCAGCAGACGTACCACTTGGTTGAATACCACGTTTTGCTCACTCAGCACAGCCGTACTATCGTGCGGCGCACGCAGCGTCTGCGCCGTGTTAGTCCATGTGGCGCCCGAACGGGCAAGATTGTAGCACGTGGCGGGTTGCATCTGTTGCATGAACCAGTAGCACCAGCTCTCCTGGCACGAACAGTCCACCCCACCATTCCAGGTGTTGCTATCACCCAGAAAGGCATACCTTACATCTCTGGCAGTCACCATCCCGGCCGCCAGCAAACAAACTAATACAATACTTATACGTTTCATCTTAAAAGCATTCAGCCTTCTGCCATCAGCTATCAGCCAAATTCATAATTCTTAATTCTTAATTCTCCAAAAGTCCTCCCCCGACTACCCGTCCGTCCTGGTATAGCACGAGCGACTGTCCGGGCGTGATGCCCCAAACGGACTGCTCAAAGCGTAGCCGGATGCGGTCGTCCTCTATCGCTACGCGGGCTTTCACGGCTGGCGAGCGGTAGCGTACGCGAGCTTCCACTACGGGATTTGCCCGCAAGGCCTCCGGGTCGATCAGCATCAGGTCGGTGGCCGTAGCCTCCGTCGCCAGCAGGTCGTCGCGTTCGCCCAGCATGACGAGGTTCTGCTCGGCGTCGATATGCGTCACGAAGCGCGGACTACCTAGCGCGATACCCAGGCCCTTGCGCTGACCGATCGTATAGTGCTGAAAGCCCTCATGGCGTCCCAGCACGTGGCCCTCACGGTCGATGTATTCGCCCGGATGGGTCTCTACGCCCTCGTCGCGGAGGAAGCGGCGGTAGTCGTTATCCGGCACGAAGCATATCTCCTGACTCTCCCGCTTCTTGGCGAGCGTCTCATAGCCGTGGTCGCGGGCTATCTGCCGTACCTGGTCTTTTGTGAGGTCGCCCAGGGGGAAGATGGTGCGACGCAGGTTCTGCTCCGTCAGCCGCCAGAGGAAGTAAGTCTGGTCCTTATGCGTATCGGCCGCCGTAGCCAGGTACATATGGCCGTCATGCTCCCGGGTGCGGGCATAATGGCCGGTAGCGATATAGTCGCAACCCATCTCATCAGCCATGCGCAGCAGTTCGCCCCACTTGATATAGGCGTTGCAGAGCACGCATGGATTCGGTGTCCGGCCGCGGTTGTACTCCTCGACGAAGTTCTGAATCACCTGCCGGCGGAAGGTATCGCGATAGTCCACGATATGATGCTCAAAGCCCATCTGCTCGGCTTTGTGCTTGGCCTCCATGATGCTCTCTATCGAGCAGCACCCTTTCTCCTTGGCCAGGCACGACTCACGGATGCTATCAAACGTGCGAAAGGTACAACCTACCAGGTCGTACCCCCGTTCGCGTAGCAGTAGCGCCGAAACCGTCGAATCAATACCGCCCGACATCGCTATGAGCACCTTCTTCTTCACTCCTTCACTCCTTTACTTATAAAGGAACCTCTTAATCGACTTCTTCGGCGTCTTCTCAAAGGGCTCTTGCTTGATCTCGATGTCCGATACCTGCGAGTAGCCCGGTATGAGCTTGTTCAGACGTTGCAGGTTCTCGCGCATCTGCTTCTGCAGTTCCTCCAGGCTCATGCGCTTAGCCAATGTCTCGTCGGGGAAGACGAGTGCCACCAGTTTTCCCTCGCGTTCTACCACGAGCGACTCCCCTACTCCGGTCTGGTTGTTCAGTTTGTCCTCGATCTCCTCAGGGTAGATATTCTGTCCGCTGGCGCCGAGGATCATGGTCTTGTTCCTACCCTTGATGAAGATATTCTGGCGTTTGTCCAGACATCCCAGGTCGCCCGTACGCATCCATCCGTCCTCGGTGAAGACGGCCTTGGTAGCTTCCTCGTTCTTATAGTATCCCATCATGACGTTCTCGCCACGTACGAGTATCTCGCCCACGCCGGAGTTGTTCGGGTTGTCGATCTTGACCTCCATATTCTTCACGGGTACACCGCCCGAACGTGCCTTGAAGTACTTAGGCGGGTTGCCGCCGATCAGCGGTCCGCACTCCGTCATGCCGTAGCCGATAGAGAGCGGGAAATGGATATCCATTAGACACTTCTCCACAATCGGATTCATCGCCGCACCGCCGCATATGAAGTAGCGCAACTTGCCACCGAAGGCATTCTTCAGGGCGCTCTTCACGCGGGCACGGATGATCCGACCGATGATAGGCGTGTACCAGAACGCACGGATCACTTTCTTCGAGAGCATCGGGTCCAGCGATTTCTTGTGGATCTTCTCGATCACGAGCGGTACGGTCACTACCAGGTAGGGCTGCACCTCCTGCATCGCTTTCAGCAGGATCGACGGCGTCGGACTCTTCGTGAGGAAGTAGATATGCGTTCCGCATGTCAGCGGATATAGGAATTCGCACACCTGGCCGAACATATGGGCCAGCGGGAGCATGGATACCAGTCGCTGTCCGGGTTCTACCGGCAGGATCTGATGACCCACCTCTACGTTGTTGCTCAGGCTGCGTCCGTTCAGCATCACGCCCTTGGGGCTACCTGTCGAACCCGATGTGTAGTTGATCAGGCACATCGCGTCCGCATCGGCCGTGAAGTGGATATCCTCGGGCTCGATGCCTTGGGAATAATGCTTGCTGTAGGCCTCGTCCAGTTCCTGTTTCGTGGGGAAAGCTACGCCCTCGGCCACCTTGAGCGGACTGAAATCCACGAGCGAGATAGCTGCCTCTACATCGGCCAGAGGCTGATGCTGTAGTTCGTGCCATACGTACGGACCTACGAAGAGCAGCTTGGAGTCCGAGTGGGCCAACAGGTGGCTGATATCCTCGGCCTTGAAGTCCTGCAGGATGCTGACCACCACGGCTTCGTACGAGGCGATAGCCAAGTAGGCCACAGCCCAGTTGGCGCAGTTGCGACCGGCCAGGGCAATCTTGTCGCCCTTCTTGATGCCGAGCAACTTAAAGAGCTCATGCAGGCGCAGCATTTCCTGGGCCAGACCACCAAAGGTATAGGCCTTTGCTTCGCCGTAGTCCGATAGCGCTTCGTCGTCCCACTGACGCTTCATGACACTGTTCAGATATTCTAAATAATGCTTTTCCATTTCTATTTTTCCAAAATCGGGCGCAAAGGTACAAAAAAAAATCGACACCCGCAAGGAAATGTCGATTTTTTTTTGCAGACCGGCTCTTTTAGAGCCTAAAAGACCGTTTCACTAAAAGACCGCTTTGCTAAAAGACCGCCTTCGGCTAAAAGACTGATTCACTATAGCAGCTATACATATTAGGCTTTTTTCTTTTAGTGAGCGCAGCGAGCGGTCTTTATTCTTTTAGCGAGCGAAGCGAGCGGTCTGATTTATAGCCGCTCCAGTTCTACGGTAAAGTGCCGCATTAGCGGTGCCTCCTTCGTGATACGCAGTCCGTGCTTGATCTCGTGGCGGCGGTCATAGACGTTCTTGAGTGCCGCGGCGATGACGTCCATATGGTTGTTGGTATAGACGCGTCTTGGTATACAGAGGCGTACGAAGTCCAGTCCGCCGAAGCGGTTCTCACGCGTCACGGGGTCGCGATCGGCCAGTATATAGCCTATCTCGCAGGCACGGATACCGGCCTCCAGGTAGAGTTCGCAGGTCAGCGTCTGCGCGGGAAATTCCTCTTTGGGTATCTGACTCAGCACCTTGTCGGCATCTACGAAGATAGCATGTCCCCCGGCGGGACGCTGGTACGGTATGCCGTATTCATCCAGTTTCTTGGCCAGGTACTGCACCTGACGGATGCGGGTGTCGAGCATGTCGTATTCGGTATTCTCCATCAGTCCCACAGCCAGCGCGGCCATGTCGCGGCCGTTCATGCCTCCGTACGTGAGGAAGCCCTCAAACGGTATGCAGAACTGCTTGCATCCCTCGTACCACTCCGCGCGGTTGGTGGCGATGAAACCGCCCATATTCACCAGTCCGTCCTTCTTGGCCGACATAGTCATCGAGTCCACGTAGCTGAACATCTCGCGGGCGATCTCCTTGATGGTCTTATCCTCGTAGCCTGGTTCGCGGGTCTTGATGAAGTATGCATTCTCCGCAAAGCGTGCCGAGTCCATGTTTACGGCTACGCCGTAGCGGTGGCACAGTTCGCACGTCGCCTTGATATTAGCCATTGATACGGGCTGTCCGCCTACGGTGTTGTTCGTCACGGTCAGCACCATGAATGGCACGTTGCCCTCGTTCTCACGCAGCACTTTTTCCAGCTTCTCCAGCGATACGTTGCCCTTGAAGGGGGCTTCCAGTTGGGTATCCTTGGCCTCGTCGCAGGTGACGTCTATCGCCGTGGCTTTGCGGGCCTCTATATGTCCCTTGGTGGTGTCGAAATGTGCATTGCCGGGGATGACCTGTCCGGGCTTTACCAGGTAGGAGAACAGCACATTCTCGGCGGCCCTACCCTGGTGAGTCGGGATGACGTATTCGAAGCCGGTCAACCGGGTCACTACATTCTTGAATTCGAAGAACGAGCGGGCACCCGAGTAGCTCTCGTCGCCCATCATGAGTGCGGCCCATTGGCGATCGGACATGGCGCCTGTACCGGAGTCGGTCAGCAGGTCGATATACACTTGCTCGGAGCGGAGCATGAACACGTTGTTTTTCGCCTCGCGAAGCCATTGTTCGCGTTCTTGACGAGAAGATTTGCGGATGGGTTCCACCATCTTGATCTTCCACGATTCAGCAAACGGAAGTTCCATATCGGTATCAGATTTTGATTTGTGCTGCAAAGGTACAAAAAAAATCGCACATATGCAAGCGTACGCGAGATTTTTTTGCAGATGAATGTCGCTATGTCGCTGTTTTTGCGGTGGAACTTTGAGACTTTGAGACTTGTGTGAGACTTTATAAACAAATGGTATTCAGGAAATTACATCCAATAGTCTCAATAATCTCATTAATCTCATGCAAAATAATAGCGACAAAGCGACACGGAAAAAAGAGGGGGCTGTGGTGAGCCTGTGGTGAGGCTAATTACCAACGAACAACCAACGAATAACCAACGAATAACTAACGATTGACAGGACTTAGGTATGTGAATATGTCGAAAAAAGTTGACTATAATCCTAGAAAGGTTGACAGGTGTACTAAAAATGTTGTCATGGTGTGGTTAGGGTGACGTTAGGGGAAAAGTCTAGGATTAACAGGGCTAAACCCTAAGAAAACCCTTACTTAACCTTTACTCGCTTCTTTGTGAGCGAAATCTTAAGAATCGGACATTTTGACGCGTAAGTCATATATCGGTGACTTCAAGGATGCGAACGAGAATGACAGGCGTGAGACTAGAGATTCCGGAGATACCAGACCGCCTCGCTGTTCCAGAGGTAGTTAAAGTTGGTCAAGAAGGTCAACTTGGTCATGCAAAATTTGCATGAGAAAAGTGAGAAATCTCAGAATTTTTAAAATTCTCAGTACATTTTTCCCGTTTTTTCGCTCTTATCCACAACAAAAACCGCCAACCTCGTTGCTGAGGTTGGCGGCTTCTTCTATTAGGTATACCCTACTTACTGCCAATCACGTATCAAATCTCCATCAGAATATATAGCCGTCGTCCTTTTCCCATCTGCACTAATGCGAATCCACTCTCCGTCCGCATTATCATTCACAAAACTTCCAATATATTTAGAGCCATCAGTTCCATAAATGGTTACCGCTCCGTTAAGGTGACCATTGACCCACACCCCTTCATAACGACCAAACGAATTATAAAGAGTGCCTTTCCCATGTTGTTCACCATCTTTCCAATAACCGATATGCTTAGTGCCATCTGCATAGGAAAAAGTACCATAACCATTTATCACATCATTCTCAAAGTTTCCCTCGTACCTATCGCCATTGGGAAACGTAAACACACCCTGTCCCGATTTTTCCCAATTCTTCCAGTTTCCCACATATATGCAACCATTGGCAGCATAAAAAGTCCCTTGACCATTTGCTTTGCCATCCTCAAAATCACCCTCATATCGCCCCCCGTCAGGTTGAATTAAAGTTCCATGTCCAGAATATTCTGAATTTTTCCAACCACCTGTATAAATGTGCCCTTCTTCAAAATAATAGGTTCCCTCTCCATTCCACTCTCCATTATCCCAATCTCCTTCATATTTTGCGCCATTTTTCCATTTCAAGATGCCCTTACCATGCTGGATTCCGTTTCGCCATTCCCCGTCATAAATAGTTCTCTCTTTCTCATCGGACTCTTTATAATAAAGTATTCCTTTCCCGTGTGGTTTACCGTTCCTGATTTCTCCGACATATTTTCCTTCGGGAAGATGGAGCTCACCTTTTACAGCAGAGTTGTCTCCAAGCAACTCTCTTGCCAGCTCCTGACAAGCCGGAAACATATTTGTCAGTTTTCCATCGCTCAGTTCACCATATTTTGATGCAGGGCTGAGCATACGTCCACTCTCCAGATGAATAAGATAGGCTTCCAGATAGAATTCTGTCTTTGATTTGCTCAAGGTTGATACGCAGATATAATCAGCCGCATCCATCTCACTCAATTTCTTAATCTGATCCTCACTCACCATTCCCGTGCGCTGGAAATTCTGCTCCTTCATCATCTGGTCAATGTCAGTACGAGTAATCGCATCATATCCTGGGAATTTAACGATAGCCTTACGCAACTCACCACGGATCATGCTCTTTTCCATCGGAGTTACAGGATCAGAGCCTTCACCTACACGTGGTTCCAATAACGCAATTGTCTCATTCGCTACAGCCGTCAACGATAGGACGGAGAGTAATATAAGTAAAAAATTCTTCATGTTTCAATATTATTTAATACTTACTATTTCACCAGGCGCACGGAATGGCCGTAGCAACGGTTGCGGTAGCTCATGCGCCCTTCGCTCGAATAAAAGAATAGTAGCCACGCGTACTTCGAACCATTCGGCGTAGCAGACCAATAGTCGCCGTATTCATCATACGAGCCGACACTGTGGATGCTTCCAGAACAATCGCGGAAGCCAGCTGCGGGCAGAAATATGGACTTCCCATTGGGGCCATTTACTTCATACCCATCTCCGGTCCATGTCCAGCGGCAAAAGGTCTTCAATTCTTCCAACTGCTCTTTCGTTGGAAGATTGTTACCAAACTCTGCCATTGCTTGGTCATAATCATAGAATCCAGGCTCATTTTCTGCTTTCCATAAAGTTCGGCTGGGAAGTCCCAAGTTAACATAACCTCCTGAACTCCTTTCAGATAAATTTGATGCAATCTCTTGTGCCACCTCTACTACATCCTTGGAATTGTTAAACGTTTTGTTCTCTGCATTGTACATTTTAGGGACTTCAGCGGTCTCTACATCCACAAGACGGGATGAAATAAAATAAGTTCCTCCCCAAGGAATTGTTTGGGCTACGCACACATATTGCACACCAAATCTTTTACCCAAACGTAACAAATCCTCATCGCTAACATTTCCTTCTTTCTGATAACCAGATTCTTTTTTTATTTGTTTCAAAAATGCGTTTGTACGCTCTACGGCGATATACTCGCCGCTACGGGCGAAACCAGCTACCAATTGATCACCTAAGATTATATCTATATTCTTATTTCCAGTCTTGCTAACATATACAGCTACACGCTTGGTTTGGGACTCCTTTGAATAATCTAAAGCTTTATTCAATTGTTTGGTTAAGTCATCCAATGCTGTCATCAGAGTTCCTCCATCTGATATAGAGCCATTGGAGCTACAAGAACCTATTACCTCCGCACTTGTCACATCTAATATGCGCGACGTAATATATTTCTCGTTGTTCCATACATCCAGAACGGATACTACACAAATATATTGAATACCGAACTGCGCTCCCAATTTAGCGATTTGCTCATCATCGACCTCACCAGTTCGCTCATACTCATGTTCTTTGCTAACTGCGGCCAGAAAAGCAGCAGAACGTTCGACCGGCATATATTTCCCGCTATTAACAAAACCTGCCATGAGTCGATTAGCGATGATTTCATTCATCGGATCTTCACCAGTCACATATACAGCAATACGAGGCTTTTGCTGTGCAAATGCTGTCAGCGAAAGTGCTGAGAGCAAGATAATTAAGAGTTTTTTCATTCTTGATTTCCTAATAATTGATTAACAAGTGATGAAATAGCTTGCTGAATGCTTTGAGGTGCGGACTCGCACGTCGCGGTTGCAACACCTACCATCAAGGCTGTCTCCATCTCTACTATATTGCAAGAAATCATAATCACACCGAAGGCCTCCTGAATCTCGGTAAGCAAGATGTATTGAGCCGGCTGCAGATTACCGACAGGCTCCCCTGCTAACATTCTTCTATTCATTTCTTCGGCAGATGGTCTCTCAACAGGTTGCCATTCGTCAGAGCTCGCAAAAGCAGCAGTTAACTTCCCAGTTATCATGCTTGCTATCATGGCATTGTCCCCTTTGGGTTGTTGAATGACAATTGCCTTCTTTTCTTGCGCAGAGACTGCCATAGAAAGCGCTGATAATAAGACAAGTAAGATTCGTTTCATTGTTGTATGTTCTGTTTAATGATTTCGCTTATCTTAGGCGTGATATGGCGATAAGCGAGAAGTGCCGCTTGAGAATATCCTTCAGCATGTCCGTCTTTTTCCGTTATGATATTTTCATATATATGCTGGCCCGTTGCGGTCTTTATAATACGGATTTGAGCATCGACATACGCGTAATAGATACTCTCTCCGTTATAATCCAGTTTTTTGCCTTCACGCGCAGATACTTCTACAAATATCGCCCAATTAGATTGCTCTGCATCATTCACAAAAGAGACACCAAGCTGCGAAAGATCTCCGCGAATCTTGCCGACTAACATCGAATATTCCGAATCAAATAATTGTGCATCGCAGTACAGATATATCCTTGTGGCATTTTGGACTTGGGCGGAAAGATTAGAAAGCGTCTTCTTCATGTCGCGCAGTTGGTCTATCTGTAATAACTCTGCGTCAGCCCCATCATCTACAACAACTAACAAACTTTGTGCTTCCTCAACCGCCTCAAATTGCTTGGAAACTTGCTCCAGCAATGCTTGCGCTTGCTGCTTCTGACCATTATTGATGTATATTTCTGCTTGCGACAATGCACTTTCGGCCTTTCCTAATTCCAAAGCAACACGTCGGGTCAGTTGATTGATTAAGGTGGTTCGTTTCAGATAAGCAAATGCAACGATTTGCTTTGTATTCGGATTATGGTAGGCCTCTATTTTCAGACCCGGGATGTCACGAATGCTGGATGAAATACGAGTGTCAGACACATAAGTATCCCTAATTTCCTCCTCAAAATACGTGGTTGACTGCTGTAAATCGCTGCTTGTCCGCTCCTGAATCGTCTGTTCAACGGAGGTTCTAATAGTAGATACCAATTCTACCCGAGCCGCATCCTTGAGACGCGACATAGCCTTTTCCAAACTTTCACCACTTTGCTGTTCGCCCTCCACGTATCCAGTATACCATATTTCAGGTGGATAGTGCATTTTGCGGCTTGCCGCGTTACACCAATCAGGTGCTTGTGCGGCAAGCTGCAAAACCACTAATAGTAATCCTAATATTGGAACTAATCTTCGCATTTATTACTCCTCAAAGGCCTCTTCAATAAACTGATGTACCTTGTCTGCATATTTCTGTGCAACTTCCGACTCCTTAGCAGCATTCTCGAACGCACGAATACGAGCACGCGAAGCGGCAGCCTCGTCCACTATATAGTACGCTTGAAATTTATAAGCATCCTTCCCGTGTATTTTTTCTGCACGATAAATTGAATATGTATGATGCAATTCGCCGCGTATCTCTGTTGCAACTTTGCTCTCATATGCTGCATAGAAATGCTCAAATTCTTCCAACTCTTCAGTTGTTAGAGTCGACCCCATATCCTCAGTAATACGACCTCTAATATTACTACTTACCATTTGAGCATAAGACTCACTAGCATCAGTTTTTAATTTTGCCGAACCGATTTTCTCAGATGTTGATGTGGCAAAGCCTGTCAGTTCAACTGCGCCTTCGCCTGCCTTCTCTAATGCCTCGTAATGTTCCAACAAAGCCATTTCAAGTGTGTGGGAAGAACCAAAAATCTTCCAACCATCTTTTTGATAGCTTTTTACTTTTTGTTTGTACTCTTTCTTTGCTTGTTTTGCTTTTTGCTTAGAGTACATCGTTTGAGCATTTGCATTCATTGCAAAGCCGAGACAAATAGCCATCAGGCATACAAATAATTTTTTCATGATGTTTTAAAATTATTCCTTTTGCCTACTCTTCATCGGATTTTCGGCACACTCCGTGTATAATTAATAATATATGTACGTATACAAAAAGCGGGACTGCAATATTGCTGTTCCGCTAACTCAGGCTCTGGTATTGCCTTCTCATCCGAACAAACAACACTGAGCCCACGCTGTATGTATATATACACGAAATACGTGCATCAAAAATACACACTATGGGCGTCCGGTGTCGCATTGTTTTGGATGATTGAATTTACCAGATTCGAGTTAGCCAAAACAAAGCGCATAAGACGCTTTTAAATTATCAATATGTCAGCGCAACGCTTTGCGCTATAGTTGATCGGTCATATATGGCCGATACTTTTTAAAAATCGGTCAAGCTTGGCCGATACGTTTTATCCGGTTTTACGTCATGGATAGGGACGAGATTTCAAATCGAGTGCAAAGGTACGCACTTTTTTTGAAATATGCAAATAAATTTGCAAAAAGACAAAGAAAAAGTGATAATTACCGCAAATATGCGAAAAAAGTGCGCGATATTTCTCCGCGCTTTCACGCGGAGCAGGAAACGGTATCGGAACAAGCTTGCAAGACCGAAACGCACTAGGCGCGTTTAACTTGCCGCTGTTCCTCCTTTCCCCACTGAACGCACTACGCTGGCGTTCATCGGGGACTCCAGATGAAAAGAAACCGGCATCAAATGCCGGGTCAATGGACAAAGTATAACAAACCTCGGGCTTGACATCCCGAACACGGGCCAAAGGATTTAGAGGCAGTGGCAGGAGCGGGAATGGCGGCTGTAGGGATTGTAGGGGGAGAGGGCGTAGGAGATTTTGAGGCCGACGTAGAAGGGGGTACAGTCGTTGATGAGTTTGCGGCCTTGGCGATTCGCCTCCATGATGGGAGTAAGGATACGATGAAGGGGAAAGCCGTCTCGGGTGTCGGAGAGCATGATGAGGCTTTCGGCGCTGCTTTGCGAGGGGGTGTAGCGGGTAAAGCAATAGTCGAAATACGCACCTACGACGATATAGGAGCGATGGTGGCGTGACCAGGTGTTGAGCGGGATGATATAACTGAGTTCGGTCGTGAGCCACCATTGAATATTCGGGAGCGCGAGGCGGCCGGAATTGTCCATCGTAAAATGGCGGGAGGCGGCTAAAGGATAGGACTCGTAGACGCGGTTGTCGTAGTCAGGATAATTGACGGAGAGCGAGGCGTTACGGACGGATTGTTCCCAGGAATTAAAGAAGGGGAAGACGGCTTTGGCACCGGCAAGGAACAGGACATTCTTCCGGGAGAGAGCCAGTTGCAGGGGGACGCCGACCGACCAAGTGGCATAGCGTTCACGGAGGGAGCCGATGGTATAATCGATCTCCATTTGCTGGTTCTCGACGTCGATAGTGGTATAATGGTCTTCGTAGTCGGTCTTGCCGAAGCCGACGTTGTGGCCGTCGAGCGTGAGGCCGGTTCGGAAGCCAAGGACATGAGGCGAGAGGTAGGCGTAGTAGAGGTGTGCGCCTCCGGTGAGACCTACTTGCTTGTTGACATAGACGGGTTGAGACGACCAAGAGGCTATACCACCATGCAGGCCGAACTCAAAGAGATGATCGGCATGCGCCATGAGCGGGAGAAGCAATACTATGTATAGGAGGACGCGTCTCATGGGATTAGTCGTTTTTCGGTCCAGACGGTATCGCCCTGTTGGTAACGATAGAGGTAGATACCGCGGGTGAGTTGGTCTTCACGAACGGGTAGACCGTGACAATTGAAAATTTGAACTTGTAGTTGGTCGTTAGTCGTTGGTCGTTGGACGTTTATTTCCAGGATGTTGGACCAGATGGTCTGGTTGTTATCCAGTTCGATACGTAACTGGAAGCGTCCGTGCAGTTCGTTCTGCTCGGAGTAGTCATCATCGGTGGCACCGGGTATGGGTAGATCGTCTTTGTACCATTGATAAGAACGAGCGGTACGATCGGGGAAGAGTGTTCTCAACGTGACGTTGTCCAGGAGGAGTTGCCAGTTGTACTTGTTGACGATGAGGGGATAGAGACGCTCGCAATGGAAAGTATCCAGCCGCACAACGTAGCCGGTGTCAGTACACATAGTCCACTTGGAATGCGGAAGTTCACGTTCTTGTGTCTCTACGCGCTCAAAGACAAAGGTCTGACTGCCTATCGTCCAAATGAACGGCATCAAAGTGTCACACACAAGGGTGTCAAAGGTTAGCATTATGCCCTCCGGGCAACAGTTTTCTGTTTGAAGAGATAATCTCAAACAGATACTATCCGCTCCGCAAACTGATTGCAGGGTATCCCGTATAACATTCGCTTTTTTCCATTCGATTCCCATCCATGTAAATGGTAATAAAGTGTCACAAATGGTCGTGTCCACTTCCATAGAGGGAATATAGTCTTTGGGAATATCCCATACAGGACGAACGGAGCTTCTCACGGGACGATGGACATATATCACCGTATCAATATTCGCGCTTCCATCAATGAATTGTAACACTCCTGCGTTGTCAAAATAACTTTTTCCGTTAGACGATGTTGACCAATAATATCCATTTCTATTAAAACCGAGGTTGTTTAGGCCAACCGCAGGTAAAAACACAGCGCCAATAGATTCTAATTTTTTCCATTGAGAAATTGTATAAATATTCGTTTCATATGCTTTATTCTTGCCTGGGATAAATACAATCGATGAGATTGTGGTGGGCGAAAAATCATCAGGAAGGAATATCATTCCATGTATGTTATCAATGGATGCTTTGCCGCATAACTTAGCAGCATTATCGCGCTTATCTAATATGTATTCCCATTCTTCGGCAGTAAGCGTACGCCATATTTCAGGAGTGTCATTGCCAATTGAATTGTACACCGCCCAATCGGCATATTTGTATGTGCCAATTAAGCTGTTTCGCACGTTTCCTCCGACCAAATAATCGTTTTCGTCCGTTGAACGAGACCATGGTAGATATGCATTTGCACCGCTATTCCAACCGCTTGTGCCCCATGAGAACAAATCGATCCATCCATCATATGTGTCAGAGATATTTCCGCTCGTCTCGCCAATACCAGCCCATTGATGCTCGGCAAAACGCCATGTTCCTTGCTGTATAGAGCCGTCGGCACATAGGTGCGAGCCTTGAGCTGGATTGTATTGCAAATTTCCTGGAGCGAAAAGGACTTGTCTGTTCGCGCTTACGCTAAAGCCATGCAGACCATTAGACGACTGACAACAATGTTCCGTTGACACTCGTAATTCATAATAGATACTGTCAAAGCCGCAGGAACTGAATATCGTGTCGCGGAGAGTATCGGCGATATTGTATATTTTGTCACGCCATTGAATTTGAGAGAGGGTATCGCAGACGGTGGTGTCTGTGCGGATAGTGTCGGGTGTCATGCAGAGGTGGACCTCGATGTCGTCGATGGCGAAGTCGTTTCCGTTGGAATTGCTGACGTTGTTGTAGATAGACAGTTGCACAGACTCAACACCTACGGGGACGATAAAGTTCATACCTACCAACCGCCATTGAACGGATTGTTGCCAACACATATTATCGCCGATAAAGGTGGAGTCGAACGGTATGTCGCCTGTGTCGTAAGTAGCTAACTCTGTGTTAGATGTAGGATCCGTTAAGACAAACTTCAGTCGTGGGTACGCATACATACCCGGGCGACCTACGTACATGCCCCAGGTCATGACGTTGGCCACGTAGGCAGAGAAAGTCAACTCTATACCTTCGCAAAGATGGTCAATGGTGGTACGATAAAAAGCGTCACTACCTGCTCGGCCGTCAATCTCCATGAAATAGCCACGGGTCAAGTCTCCAA
>DFGU01000083.1 GCA_002371785.1 Bacteroidales bacterium UBA3742 | reverse complement strand
GGAGGCGCTGCGCTATTGCGACCAGGCCACCCGCCTCTCCGAACCCAAGAGCGAGGAGCGGGGTTATGCGCACATCATACGCACGAAAGTGTTGCTCCGAGCCAAACGTCCGCACGAAGCCTTGGCCGACATATTGCAGGCTACGCGTATCGGAACCTGGAACGAGACCGACGAACTGATGACGCAGTTGAGCGATACCATCGCCCCCGCCCTCATCGACTCGCTCATCGCCTTGCATCAGGAACAGCCGGATAAGATACTATGGCCTATCTGCCTGTTTGACACCTACCGCCAGCAACATGACTACGAGAAGGCGATAGAGACGGGTTTTGCCATCCTGCCCAAGCTCAACCACCCGTCAATCGTCTATACCACCGCCGGTATGCTGGAGCACTATATGGGTGATCCGGAACTGGCCGAACGTATGCTGCTCAAGCAGCTAAAAACCGACTCCACCTCCGCCGGCACCTACATGCGCTTGTTGGAACTGTATGCCGAGACGGGACGTTATACTGAGGCTTTCCGCATGGCCGACCAGGCGCTGACATACGATCCCACCGACTTCCAGAAGGCGGCCGCTTACCGGCTACGCGGCCGGACGCATCAGTTGCGCCATGAATACGACGAGGCCATCGAGGACTTTATGGTCAGCATGATAGCCGATCCGGTGGATAAAGAATTCTGGTTTCGCATCGGTATGCTATACGGACTGCAGGGCGACACGGCCAAGCAGGCTACTGCCTTTGAGCAGGGCCGGCAAGCCTATGCCTCTCAGGGCGAGGAGCTACCTGCTACCGCCTATATAGCGATGGGTGATACCCTGGCCGCCTACGAAGCTGCCCGGACGATGGTGAAGGACGAACGGGATCCGGAGGACCAGTACAACCGGGCTTGTATCCTTGCCCAAACGGGTCATCACGAAGAGGCTATCAGCACCTTGCGCCGTTCGCTGGAGTGCGGATTCAGCAATTTCTACCATATCGCTTGGGATCCCGACTTGGACAGCCTGAGAGAGTTGCCGGAATTCGTGGCGTTGATCAATGAGTTCAAGCAACTGGCCGAGCAACGCAAGCAGCGGCTCCACGAGCGTATTGATACCGACCTGAACTACTAACCCTGAATTGTCTTGAGCGTTATGAAAAAGATCATATTCCTACTGGCGTTCGCCTGCAGCCTACAGATAGTATCCGCCGCCAAGGGCGATTCCTACTATTTCCAGCGTGCCGAAGAGGCCTACAGCAACAATGAATTCGACGAGTGTCTTCGTTTCTGTCAAGAGGGCGTCTCGACCAATCCGCGTGACGGCAAGTGTTGGGCGGTCATTGCCGAGATCTACTCCAAGCAGCGTTATGGCCGTTACGGCGAAGCCCTGGAGGCGGCCGATAGGGCGCTCAGTGTGCTGCCGAAGAAAGAGACCTACTGGCGCGCTTTCACGCATTGTATTCGCGGCGACGTGTTCTATAAGATCGGTGATCTGAAGGCTTCGAAGCAGGCATACCGCGAAGGCGTGGCCCTGCAGCCGGACAATACCAAGTTTCTGTACTCCCTGGCCGATGTATGCGTAGGGCTACAGGAGTACGACGAGGCGCTGGGCTACTACCAGCGTATGGTCGATATCAGTCCGCGCATGGTCTATGTGTATGGCGACATGGCTATGGCGCATTACCTGGCGGATAACCGCGAGGAGGCGCAGCGCTATGCCGACCTGACCAACGCCCTGTCGTCGGGCGAGAACTGCATATGCCATCAGGTGCTGTCGCGCCTGGCGCTCGACCGTGGTGATCAGGGCCTGGCGTGCCGGGAAGCGGCCGAGGCGATGTTCTGCAACGAGAGTTGGTGCGACGAGGCCGACACGCTCAACCGCAGCTGCCCAAACCTGCTGCTGGCGGCTATCCGCTATCAGGTGAGCAAGGCGCCCACTTCGGCCGAGACGGCCAGTACGGCAGCTATCTGCTGCTTTAAGATGCGCCGGTACTATGAGTGTCTGTACTACCTCCACCGCAAGATGACGTTCTCCACCTCGCCCGAAGATGTCTATCGCGACCTGGCCGTCGTCTATGACGAGGTAGAGGCCTACGACGAAGCCAAGCGTTATTGCCAGCTGGTGCAGGAGAAGGACTCCAATTCCGGTGTATGGCTCAACCTGGCTACCATAGCCCGTCGACAGGGTCAGTTCCGCGAAGCCATTCCGCTCTTCCGCCGTGCGCTGCAGGACGATCCTACGCAGGGTATGCTCTACTACTGGATTGCACGTTGCCATATGGAGCAGGGCGACTATACGGAGGCACACAGTGCGCTGGATTCGGCCCAGGTGCTCATCGAAGAGGAGTGGACCGTCAGCATGCTGCAGACCCGTGCCTGGATCTATCAGCTCCAGGGCAACGAGGCAAAGCTGGCTGAGACGCTCAGGCAGATACAACGTCAGCGTCTGCCCGAAGACCAAACCGATATGGGCTATATGACCTACGCGCTCCGGAACGATACCGCGGCGCTCCGGCAGGCCTACGACTCGCTCATGCGCATCACGCCGGACGACGTGGACCAACTGCTGACGCTCGCCAGTTCGTATGCCCTCATCGGGGATCGAGAGCATACCGTGGCGCTGCTCCGTCGACATATGGAGCTGGGCGGTCACAGCTTGCGCGCGCTGCAACCTACCCGGCGTTATGCTTTTCTCCGGAACGATCCGGAGTGGCAGGCACTGCTGCGCCAGTACGAGACCCGGCTTCTGGAGAACATGACAGCCCTACAAGCACGTCTGGGTGGTCCGCAGACATCGGAGCAGAGCGTCACCGAACTGCCGTTCACCAAGGAGGGCGGCGTTTGTCGCGTGAAGTGTACGATCAATGGCCTGCCGCTCTACTTTGTGTTTGATACGGGTGCGGCCGATGTGTCAATCTCGAGCGTGGAAGCCAACTTCATGCTCAAGAACGGCTACCTGACCAATGCCGATTTTCTGGGCAAGCAGAACTACGTGACGGCTACGGGCGAGATACACGAGGGCACGATCATCAATCTGCGTGAACTGCGCGTGGGAGATGTGGTGCTGCGCGATATCAAGGCCAGCGTGGTGAAGAACCAGTCGGCACCGTTGCTGTTGGGCCAGAGTTGTTTCCAGCGATTTGGTACGCTGGAGGTAGACAACGAGGCGCAAGTGATACGCTTCATCCTGAGATAGAAAGAAAATGAATGTCATGAGGCAAAAACTGCTTTTTCTTCTGATCGCACTGCTGTGGGCCGGCGTGGGTTTTGCGCAACGGGATACGACGCTGACGGTGCTGCCACCGGAGGCGGCGACAGATAGTATAGAGGCAGATAGTATCGAGACGGATACGGTCTACATCTATTATACGCACCGCCGGCATCGGACGCATAGCCTTTTCCGACCATTCGCATGGAAGAAGATAAACA
>DFGU01000035.1 GCA_002371785.1 Bacteroidales bacterium UBA3742 | reverse complement strand
GGTTGCGGAGCTTGCGTACGCACTGTGTATTGAAAGTGTGTCCCGGCTTATAGGCCACGATACGTCCCTGGATACGGAGTCCCAGCAGCGACAGGTCGCCTATCACGTCCAGCAGTTTATGGCGTGCCGGTTCGTTCTGGTAGTTCAGCGGCGAGAGGTAGCCCAGCTTGGTAGCATCCATATGCGGCTGCCCCAACTTATCGCAGAAATAGTCCATACCCTCTTGCGACATCTCGGTCTCGTAGATGACGAGCGCATTCTTCAGGTCGCCTCCTTTGATCAGTCCCACACGCAACAAGGGCTCTATCTCACGCACAAAGCAGAACGTACGAGCCGCAGCCACCTCACGCGGATAGTCGTTGAGGTTGGTCAGCGTAGCATGCTGCTCGCGTAGCAACACCGAACGGAAGGCGATCGTCACATCTACCTCATAGTGGTCGCATGGCTCGATACGCATCCTGTGTCCGTGCTCCGAGACATACTCAATCGGCTCGGTCACCACAAACACTTTTTGCTCGGCATCCTGTTCCTCCAGTCCCACACGTGCTATCTCGCGCACAAACAGCTTGGCGCTACCGTCCAGGATAGGCATCTCCGGCCCATCCACCTCGATCAGGCAGTTGTCCACACCCATTGCATACAGCGCCGAGAGGGCATGCTCTACCGTGGAGATTTTCCACTTTCCGTGCTCCAGCACGGTGCCTCGTTCCGTACCGCTCACATAGTCGGCTAGGGCCTGATGACAAGGCTGCTTAGGCAGATCTACGCGGCACAAACGGATACCCGTATTGGCCTCTGCAGGACGGAAGGTCGCATTGATCATCAGTCCCGTATGCAATCCCACGCTTCTGAGCGTAAAACTTTCTTTTATCGTATGTTGTTTCATTCTGACTATTGTTGACTGTTCTGTTTCTTTTCTATCTCGCGGAGCTGTTTCATCATCTCCGGTAGCTGCTTAAAGCCTACCGACGAACGGCGCCAGTTGGCCGCATCTATCGCAGGTGTTCCCTGGTACATGCCCGGCTTGCGCACCGATCCGGCTACGCCGGCTTGCGCACCAAACACACACTGATCCGCAATCTCGATATGACCGGCTACGCCTACCTGACCTGCCAATATACAATGATGACCAATCTTCGTACTGCCGGCCACGCCCGACTGCGCACACATAAAGGTCGATTCACCTACCTCTACGTTGTGCGCCACCTGCACCAGGTTGTCGATCTTCGTATTCCGATGCACCACCGTATTGCCCATCATGGCACGATCCACCGCCGAGTTGGCACCTATCTCCACGTCGTCCTCTATGATCACCGCACCTATCTGCGGCACCTTGCGGTTCACGCCCGCCTTGTCCGGCTCGAAACCGAAACCGTCGGCTCCGATCACCACGCCGGCATGCAGGATGCAATCCCGTCCCACTTGGCAGTTGTAATAGACCCGTACGCCGGGGTACAGGATCGTATTATCCCCGATTCGTACATTGTCGCCGATATATACCTGCGGATAAATCTGCACACCCTTGCCCAACCGTACATTCCGGCCGATATAGGCAAACGCACCCACATACGCATCCTCCGGCACCTCCACGCCTTCGGCTATATAGCACGGCTGCTCGATGCCCCGCTTGCGCGGATTCATCGCCTCGGCTACTGCCTGCAGCAGTTGGGCTATCGCGCCACGCGCATTCTCCACCAGTATGATCGCCCTGTCTGAATCCTGAATACTGAATTCTGAATGCCGAATGCTGTCGGCCGACGGCTCCACCAGGCTCTCTGTCACCAGTACCACACCGGCTTTCGAGCCTTCCAGCATCGGCAGATACTTCGCCTCCGTCACGTACGACAAGTGGTGCGATTCTGCCGATTCTATCGGCGCCACATCGCTCACCTTGGCTTCGGCATTGCCTATCAGCCGCCCACCCAGAAGCATCGCTATTTGTTGTGCACTAAATTCCATAATTTTCCATTGTCCATTTTCCATTATCAATTCGCCGGCTCACGAAACGTGAACAGGTATAGTTTCTTCGGCTTGCGCGTCAGCGCCTTCAGGTCCAGTATCTCGCTGGCCTCGGCGATATCACGCACCGTACCGTCGTTGAACAAGATGTCGATCGAATCGTCCTTCTCGCTATACGTATTGCTCGTCGAAACATGCTCTACGAACATGTAGCGCCCGGCTTCCTCCTCCGAGATACCCAGCGCCTTGGCATAGTGCTCGGCCAGTACCTGCTTCTCCTCATCAGTGAGGGGGGCGGTCAAGAGACGCCCGCGGAATAGCTGGCGACTCGTGAACGTGCGGCACAGCAACCTCAGCACCTTATCGTCGCACGACATCCAGGTCTTGATAGCCGACAGCACGTCTGTATCGTCCAGCAACGCATACTGATCCAGAGCCTCGCTGTGCGGCTCAAAATCCTCCGCAGCACGCTGATGGTACAAGAAATAGCGCAAGGCCGGCGAGCAGAACAGTTCCTTGCCGCTGCGCGCCAACTCCTTGGCACGGGTCAGGATCATAATCAGGTGCTGCTCGGCTGCCACGCTCGTCTTATGCAGATAGACCTGCCAGTACATCAGTCGGCGTGCCACCAGGAATTTCTCCACCGAGTAGATACCCTTCTGCTCAATCACCAGCCGGTCGTCCACCACGTTCAGCATCTTCAGCAATCGCTCGCTCGCGATCCTGCCCTCCTGCACGCCCGTGAAGAACGAGTCACGACATAGATAGTCCATCCTATCTACGTCCAACTGACTCGATATCAACTGATGAAAGAAATGCCGCGGATACTCGTCCCGGAATATACCGATCGCTTCGTCCAGCGGACCGCGCTGCCACATCGTCTGCTCCTCTTTGCGCTTCAGGTCCGAATTGATGCGCTCCATCATCATCAGCGAGATCTCCTCATGCGTGATATTGTCCACCAGCGTATGCTCCAGCACGTGCGAGAACGGACCGTGACCTATGTCATGCAAGAGGATGGCTATCTTCGCACCCGTAGCCTCGGTATTCGATATATGTACGCCCTTCTGACGCAGGCAACGCAGGCCCTCGCTCATCAGGTGCATTGCACCCAGACTGTGGCTGAAGCGGCTGTGCATCGCACCAGGATACACGAAATTGCTCAATCCCAACTGACGAATCCGGCCCAGACGCTGCACATACGGATGCTGCAGCACATCGTACTCCAGATCGCTCTCCAGTTGCATGAATCCGAATACCGGATCGTTTATTATCTTATGCTTATTTGCCATGCCTATTCAGTCCATTTATAACTAAATGGGCTGCAAAGGTACGAAAATTATTTGAATCCCACAAATTATGCGTGCTTTTTATGGCATTTTTCAACAAAAAAACGACTAAATGCATACATTATGGCCATTAGCGCTAAGGCAATGACGCCATCGGGTAGCGGCATATGTTCTATCAACTGCTGATCCTCAGGCAACGGATCCGTTATACTCGGAGGACCCGGTGCATGACGTATCGGTGCTGCCGCCATCTTGGCCATCTGAGGTGCCTCTTGTGCACCCGCATCGGCGATCATGCGGTTCGAACCCAAGGCTACAAAACTCGTTACCGGCACTGCCACACTCCCGCTGCCGTATGATATTCCCCGCTTGCCGGCGTTGCTGCCTCCGTTGCTGACGTTGCCCGCTCCACCGCTTCCGCCGCCGTACGACTGCATACGCTGATCCGAGGTCTGCACCACGCGCCATCCGCTGCTGTTGCTCGAATAGCTTGGCCGAGCTTGATAACTCGGACGAGCAGGGGTATAGGTCGGCATGGCATGGCTACGCGTAGCAACACTCGGCACACTCGGCGTCACCACTACGCTCGGCGCACTCACGTGCACGCTGCTCGTGTTAGCCGGCGTGAACACCGGCTGGGGTTTCGGACCAAAGGCCAGGTAATACAGACCCCATGCCGTATTGAGCAGCACCACCACGCAAATGAAGGTGACCATTTGCTTGTTCCTTCGCCGCCGAGCCTCCAATTGGATGATCGGCGTTATCAACTCTTTCACGTTCATCATTGCGCCTGTCCTCCAATTAGTTTCACTACTGCCTTGTGCTCACCTGCAACGATATGCGCCAGGTAAACACCCGCCGGCAGACTCGGTACGATATCCAGTATCGATTCGCTGCTCTCCAACCTATCCAGGACGCGTCCCTGCATATCCACGATACGCACCTCTACCGTCTCGCCGCCGTAGTTCTCTATATGCAGACCGTCGCCGGTCTCAACTACGGCGATATCTGTAGGCGTCTTCAGTGGTGGCGTCGTGGTAATCAGGAAGCGATTCGATGCCGTATGATTCGTTGCCCGGAACGTATAAGTATTGCCCGTACGGATCTCCGTAGCCTCCTCCGTCACGCGGTCGTATAGGTAGATCGTCTCGCCGTCGTAATCGAACGAGAAGGTATATACGCTGTCGTTGCCCGCACGGAAACTCAGGTAGCGCTCATCCGCCGTCGGCAGGGCCGCTACCGACATCTCGCCGGCCTCTTTCACTACTGCCAGTTTCGGTGCTGCCGCATCGCCATCCAGTTTGCGACCATCCCATCCGTCTTCGAATTCATCGGAGAAATCGCTACGTGCCAACAAGTGTACACGGTCGGCTCCCGAGCTCTCACCGCTCACGATCAGCTGCATCACCTCTGGTGCTCCATATCGACCCGGTGCACGCATCGGCTGCGTCGAGGTCTTGAAGTACTTCGAGTCATATACCACGCGGTTATAGACCAACTTCAGCGTCGCATCCTCGCCCGGCGTCGTCTTCACGAAGAATCCTTGCATAGCCGGGATCACCGAGTCGGCACCCGCCAAGTAAGGCGACGAATGAATCGGTATCGCTGCATACTGACCCGGCAGCGTAGCCGCCTCGCCCGGATCAACAGCACTTACCGGCGTACCGTAATCTTCCCAATTCTTGTACGTACCGGTATGGTAGATATAGATCGTGCGCTCTGTATTCTTAAAGTCTTCATCCTGCATCTCCTGGATCTTTATCGGTGCCGTCCAGCTGTTCGCCGCAAAGGCATAGCCATCCGCATCACGATGATCCAGTATTAGGGTCGTCGTTATAGGTGCGTTCAGTTTGCCGGCAAAAGTGTAGGTCTTCGGCGCTGCCTGCGTGATGCAATAGCCGTCAAACGGTACAAGCACGTCCTCGTTCTCTACCCACTGCCATTGACCACCCAGGCTATGATCCGACGCATTCGTCCAGCGGCACATCCAGGCGGCATAGTACATGCCTATCGCCGTATGTCCGGCCTGGAACGGAATACCCATGTACTGCCAAACCGGACTGTTCGTGTTCGCATCCTGTCCGCGGCTGTAGTACTCTACCGTCGCACGCACGTCCGATTCCTTATTACCATATACAAATGCACCGTTGTGGTTCTCATCGGCTTGTATCAGCAGGTCTTCAGCCGCAATCGTGATCGGCGAAGCATAACGTGTATCGTTCACCTTGGCTACCATACCGGCAATAGTCAGTCCGCCGGTCGGCTCTACAATCAGCTTTCCGTCCACGAGTTCATTGTGTTCGTCACGACCTTTATTGATCTTCACACTACCCGCATGCGCTGCATCATAATCCACATGGCATTCCGCAATGATACGCGTCGGGTGAACAGGCGTCGGGATGATATTATAGCCCGGAGCCCAGTTGGCCGCGGTACTCCATAGACCATCGCCCTTGACACCTGTACCGCCGATTGCCGCATAAGCAGCAGCGTCAAAGTCAGCATTTCCGGCACCGTTGTCAAATACCAGCGAGCAGTCGGCGATCTTCGTCTCATCGGTCATCAGCAGATAGTCCACCATCTGACGGATGATAATACGTCCGGCCTTCGACAAGTTACCCATCTCGTAGAAGTTGATACCATATAGCATCAGTCGTGCTGAGAATACCACCTGACGCTCGCAGCATACGATCAAATCGCGGTTATTGTCCGCATCGCGTACCGTGGCCAGGAAGATAAAGTCCGGTGCCTCGTTGATCGTGAAACCTTGCAGACCTTTGGCTTTCTCTGCCGAGCTCAATGCGTCCAGCACATGAACGGTGGTGTCCGCATCGTTGATCACATCCACCATATCCAGATCTTCCTCGTTATACTTTGCATCCGCAAAGATGGCATGACCGGCACAAAGCACTTTCATGTCCTGTACTTTTGGCTTCGGGTCCTTGGGGTTGGAACCTATATGCCAGTTGGACTGATTCGCCACGTAGGCCTCGAAACTCAATATCGGTTTCTTATCTATCAGCGTACCAATAGCATTCGTATAACCTTCTCCCGTATTCAAAAAGTCCGTCACAATGAGCAGGTCGTAATCATTGTAGTAGGATGCGAGAGTCGCTGTATTCTTCGTCGCATAGCCGTTCACGCAGCGTACATCATACTTCCGATTTAAATAGCTGATCAGCTCGGCACAACTCGTCGAGTCGCTTTCTGTATATTCGTTAAAACCGCCACTTTTCGTACCCGTCAGAATAAAGGCAATACGCGCTTTCGTCTCTGCCGGATAGATACGGATGGTCTGATCTACGGTATAGTTACCTGCCGGAACACAATTGTTCGAGAAGGTAAACGTGATGGTCTTCTCCACAACTGTTGTATTACCCAAGGTCGGCGTACCAATGATATGGATACGAGAGTCGAAATACATATAGCTGCATCCCGGGATGTCCTCCGATGCCGAGACATATACATACTTCATCTCGGTTGTATCCACCGAGCATGACAGCGTCGCCAGCGTAAGATCCGCTTTCTTGCCGTCCCACATCGTTAGTATTGGCGCAGCGGGGGTCAGCGTAGGCGGTATCTCGCACGGATCCAACCATTTGGCATACAGCGTATATTCTGTCACATCCTGATCCCAATTTCTGCTACTCGTACCGGATGCCGTATAGTATTGCGTACCCGTACCGTCCGGATTGGTGAAGTAGCCGGCAAAGACAGCCGTCGTGCTCATCGGCAGACTCTCTATCGTCGGCATCGGCTTCTCGTAGGTAGCTACCACAGACGAAGTATAATGGTTATACGCACCAGTTGCTACCAGCGTAATGGTCGCATGCTTTATCTCTGTCCATTTGGCGTAGATAGTAGCCGTCGGTGTCGTCTTATCCCATGCATGGGTACTCTCGCCCGTCGAGGAATAGTACTGCGCACCGCTACCGTCCGGATTCTCAAAATAGCCCTCAAAGATATACCATTCGCGTGTCGGCAGTACGGCTATCTCCGGCATGGCTTGGGTATATACGGCTGTCACAGAATTCGTGTAGTCGTTCGTAGCACCTGTACCATCCAGGGTCACCGTTGTCTCGATGCGCTCCACCCACTTAGCGTATAGCGTCACATTGTCGGTGGCGGTGTATGTCGCTTCATCGGCTATCTCAGGACCGGTGGTCGAACCTTCAGTCCAGCATTGGAATTCGTGGTCGGTCCACTCGTAACTATTGGCTGTCAAGGTCGGCTTGGTGCCCTTCGGAACCACCATCGGCTCCATCGTACCTGTTGCGCTTGCGGAGTTCTTATCAAACGTGATCGTCACCGTCGGCACTTCTACCACGATTACCACACGGCTTTCCTTGCTTACGCTCTTTATCTTGAATTTGCCGGTATAGGTATCACCAAAGTAGTCATAACGATGTAGCTGATATTGTTCACCGGCAGGGATGGCATAACTCTCCGTCACGCCGTTCACCGTCAAATCCACCGAGTAGGCATTATTGCTACTCGGGAACACATAGAACATGATACCGCTGGCTTGCAAATCCTTCAGGTCAAACTCCGCCGAACTGCCGCTTCCTAACTTAAAGGCACGTATCGTCTTATTAGCCTTCGTATCGTCATCGTCCGTATGGCTCCATTCGCTATTGGTGGAGAGCAACGCAACGTCTTTGGTCAAGAACCACTGATCGGCTTTATTAAGCGAAGGAATCTTGATATCCGAAGTAGCTTTGAGCGCATTCGCTGCCGGTGTGGCTCCGCCTTTGAACAACCAAGCGCTATAACTTCCATCCTGACCTTGTATCCATTCCTCACCGGTCACTTGACAAGAACCGATGATATAGGTGACTTTGGTAGTCTCGTTCTCCCATTTCGCCCAATATTCTTTGTCGCCGCAGTCGGTGATTGTGATCTCCGTCACCGGAGTACCGGTCAAACCGGCATTATCATACCAGCCCTTGAAGTCCTTACCAATCATCGACATATGCGTCGGCAGGGTCGCGCCTACGCCATAAGTATATTCCGTTACATCACCTGCTAAAATCAAACCACCGTTCGGGTGCAAGGTCACCGTGTAACTATCTATCTCAAATTCTGCTTCGATGATGGTTCGCGCATCTACAATAAACGTATTGCCGCTCGTGAAATCCACTCCGTTCACGGTCAAAGAAGAGATCTTATAACCGCATTCCGGCTCAGTGCTAATCGTCAATATACACGTATGCGCCAAGTCGCGATCGCCCGATGTAAACGACTGCGGATTGCCGTCCACATCCGTATAACTAACTGTTATCGTTCCATGCTCCGTATCATCTATCATCACGTTCTGAGTCTTCATTCCCGGCAGCATTGTGTATGTGTAGAACTCACAGTGGTTGTTGTTCGATGCACTACCTGTTGAATGCGCACCTGTCGGCACGATGGTAATATCTTGTGTGGTAGCACCACCTTCGTACGTTACGGATTTCGTTATCTCCGAGTCGTCACCGGTATTGGTCTGATAAATCGAATACCCGCTACCACTACCTTCACGACCTTGGTTGTCTGCTATATGCCATGCATCCAGGTCGGTATAATCCGGTGTCGTATGGTAGTATAGATTAGCTGTACCGGGTACCTTGGAAATGGGCTCAGCCCATGTGTGGTCCGTATCGCCACGTTCACCTCGGCCAATACGGTAATACAGATGATCTTCCCAATTCACCTCACTATTATCGAAATAGATCTTATAACCTGCTGCCTGATTATCAGGAGGGTAATTAACCGACACAACTGGTACGGTGAAAGTCGAATAATCTACCGTGAAGGTGTAGGTCGCACCATTCTCGGTCCACATGAGACATTGTATGCCATCGGCATTCATCGCCCAATTCGTACAGTTACCACTCCACATCTTATGGTCATTATCATTATTACAGCCGTAGTAATGTCCTACTCCGTCTGCTACACAGAACGCATACGTCCAAGTTTGCCCCAGGAAAATCATGCCCGTCGCCTTCTGATGATCCGGATCTGTATTGCGCAAGTCCATAAAGCCATAATCTCCGCCACCACGACCATTATTGAAATAGATACGCAGCGTCTTCACGGTATGCTTCGCACTAGTCAACTCAGTACCATCTCCCAAACGCGTTTTGCAGTAGTAGTCGCCCGCGTCTTCATATGCGAAATTATAGTTGATATAGGTAGCCGTCGTCGCACCCGGTATCTTATTGCTCTCTGCCGTACCGCCTTTGTACCACTGGTAATGCGTAGCGCCGGTACTGGTCGCCGTCAGCGTCAGTTGCTCTCCGGCGAAGCAAAGCCAATTGCCCGATACGCAGATATTCATCGGTGTCGTCCGCCAATTATCGTTGTTGCTGCCGTTCCACGCACTATTTGGTACTTCGTAAACAGCCGCGTCGGTTGTCGGCATGGACAAGTTGTCGGTTTGATTCCATTTGTTCCCCCAGATATTCTCCGACTCGTCGCCATTCATACGGCAGAAGATACAATTCGGATACCGCGCCGGCACCTCTGCTTTATAGACCGTACCCGAACCGCACCCAGCATCTACAGCCTCCATATCAAACCACTCATCTCCGTCACCGTAACAATAAACGGCAAAACGCGGGCTAATCCCGTAGCCCTTCTGCAACCAGTTTGTTCCTGGCTTCAAATAAAGTGTCTTCTTCGACAAGTCCGGTGTCGTCACATAGGTCGGCGTAGAATAGTTATATGCCAAGTCGCGATGCACGATAGCATACTTCTCGTTGCTGGCAAACGTACCGACGGCACTAAACGATGTAGCATCGGCAGCTAACACGCGCACCAATTCCCAATGTCCGCTCTGATCAATTTTCGGACCCTCCGTAGCGGCTAAAGCATAAATACCCTGATTGTTCAGCGTCAGATCTTCGTCTGCTCCGTCGATGCGTTTCCATATCAACGTAGCCTGTACACCTGTGTTAGCATCCGTTCCGTAGGTCCAGGTAACCTCTGTTTCCGTAGCGGAGGCCGATGTCGCAGGATTCGGAGCCGTCAAGTCCACAGCCGAATTCTCCGACACATACACAACTACATCGTCAAACAGCACCGCCTTCTTTGCAGTATGCTTACGATAGAAACGAGCAACTGCTCCCGTTTTGTCCGAAGAGGCTTTGTAGGATTTGGTTATTTGCTGCCAAGAGGTGGTTAAGTTGACAGGCGTTCCGGTGTTATCTCCGCCTACGTACGCGCTCACGTACGCCTGCGTGCTCGTACTGGCTGTAGTCGCATCAGACGACTCCAACTTAGCATAACCTATAATATGAAAATAGGAATTCTTAGGTATAGCAAAGGTTACTTCCGGATACCATCTTTTAGCGCCCGATCCTCCTGTATACACAGTCGATATGCACTTTGCTCCGGTTCGCGGAGCATCCGTAGAGATTGAAATTGAACCGCAATCTCCCTTGTTTATTCCATCAGTTGTCCCGCTCTCCAGACCGATAGCATAGTGCGAGATATCCGCTCCACTTGCCGAACCCAGGCCCAGCCAGATCATCATCAACAACGCACAAGCGACACCACGCAAGGTGCCTTGCATATACATATAACCTACTTGAAAAAATGTATTAGATTTTCTCATCGTGTATTAGATTTTAAAATTTAGGCACAAAATTACACAATTTCTCGCGCACATATGTGTAAAAATTGACGTTTTTTGCTACTTTGCGCACTTTTTTATGCAGAATACACCTTTTTACGTGTCTATGCGCTCTCCCTATAAATAACAAACCCGAAGCCGCAAAAGCCTCGGATTCATCGAAAAAAGTCGGATTTTTTGAGCAAAATACGCTAAAACTTCATCGCGCGTGCCATCTCGCGCTTGTCGTCTGCCTCGCGAAGCGACTCCCGCTTGTCATACGAGTGCTTACCCTGGCACAACGCAATCGTCAGTTTGGCCAGCCCCTTCTCGTTGATAAACAGTTCCAGCGGAATGATGGTCTTGCCCGTCTCCTTGGTCGCGCGGTCCAACTTGCGCAGCTCGCGCTTCGTGAGCAGCAACTTGCGGCTGCGTTTCGCCTCATGATTGGCATAGCTGCCAAAGCGATACTCCGCAATATGCATCTCGCGTACATATAGCTCGCCGCCCTGCATCTGGCAATAGCTGTCCACCAGCGACGCCTTACCCTCACGGATCGACTTGATCTCCGTGCCGTAAAGCTGAATACCGGCCGTATATTCATCCATGATGATATACTCATGCCGCGCCCGCTTGTTCAGGATATGTACGTCACTCTTTAGTTTCATTGCTTTCTTCTTTGAGCGAAGCGGTCTTTTGACTTTCGCCCTTCGCCTTTAGCCCTTCGCCTTTAGCCTTTTCCACTTTCCTGTACTTTTTCTGCCTTTGCTCCCAACGCTCACGTGCATACTGCTGCATATCGATCACCGTATCGTTCTCGTCGATGATCTCAAAGCCGAAGATGGTCTCGATGATATCCTCCAGCGTCAGGATACCTACAAACATGCCGTATTCATCAATCACCTGCGCGATCTGACTCTTCTGCTTCAACATCGAGTCAAAAATCGTGCCCAGCGTCATATCCTGGTCAAAGGCCGGCAACGAACGCTTAATGCCGCCCAGCGTCTTGCGGAAATGATCCTCGGTCAGCTCCTCCAGGGCATCGTTGCGGAGCACGTAGCCCGTGATATACTCCGGCGAGGTGGGATTAAAGAGCGGAATGCGCGAGAAATGGTCGTATTCATCGGAGTCATAGTAGGCTCTTAGCGTCATGTTCTCGGGCGCTATCTTGGCCACCACGCGCGGCGTCATCACGTCGTAGGCATGGATCGAATCCAGACGCATCAGGTTGCTGAAGATCTTATTCTCATCCTCATCCACTACGCCCTCTTCTTCGCCTACGTTCACCATCGCCAGCACCTCTTCGCGGCTCACGGTGGGATCGTCCTCGTTGTTGGGGAAGATACGCGTGATCAGCTCCACCAGCAGCACGAACGGATACAATATTACTATGAGCGCGCGCACCGTACGCGCGGTAAAGCCCATCAGCGACTTCCACCAGGTAGTACCGATGGTCTTCGGGATGATCTCTGCAAAAATCAGGATCAGCAGCGTCGTCACGGCCGATACCACGCCAAACCACGTCTCGCCAAACAGCGCCGTAGCTTGCATACCTACGCCGGCCGCGCCGATCGTATTGGCAATCGTGTTGAGCGAGAGGATAGCCGCCAGCGGACGACTCGTGTCGTCCTTGTACTGCTTCATCAGGGTAGCCGGAGCATACCCTTCCTCCATGCGAAGATTGATATAACTGTAGGTGGTTGTCATCAGCACCGATTCCAGCACGGAACACAGAAAACTGATGCCCATCGCACCCAATAAAAACAATAATAATAGTCCCATATTGCAAATTTGGCTACAAAATTACTACAAAATTTGCATATATCCAAAAAAAGTAGTAATTTTGCACGCAAATTTTGAAAAAAAAGTAAAACAACGTACGCATTATGCTGAAAAATATCCTCGCAATTACCGGAAAACCCGGTTTGTTCCGACTCGTGAGCCGCGGCTCCAACATGCTTATCGTAGAATCGCTTGTGGACGGCCGTCGTATGCCGACCTATGCACGTGACAAGATCGTTGCCCTCAGCGAGATTTCCATGTTCACCAACGGCGAGGATGCCCGTCTCTGCGACGTACTGACCAGCGTCGGCCGAAAAGAGGGACTCAAGCCCGTCACTTTCGACTATAAGAAAGCCGACAACCAGACCCTCGGCGCATGGTTTGACGAGGTGCTGCCCGACTGGGACCGGGACCGCGTTTACCCCAGCGACATCCGTAAACTCATTCAGTGGTACAACGTCCTCATCCAGGCCGGTATTACCGACTTTAGCGACGAGGAGCCCCGGGATGAGAACCAGAAATAATTGATCCTAAGGGATATCATTCATAGCATAGAATCTGTAGCTCCCTTGAGTTACCAAGAGGCTTGGGACAACTCGGGAATGCAGGTGGGTGATCCGGGAATGGATATAGAGGCCGTCCTGCTGACAACAGACATCACAGAATCTGTTGTCGATGAGGCTATTATGCTCGGTTGCCAACTCATCATCTCCCACCATCCTTTGCTCTTCCACGGACTGAAACAGGTATGCGGCCAGACGCCGCAGGCACGCTGCGTCGAGCGCGCGATACGTCATAATATTGCGATCTACTCCAGCCATACGGCCATGGATAGCTACCTGCATGGCGTCAGCGGACGTATCGCCGAGCGTATCGGCCTAACCGACTATCATATCCTCGTTCCCTCGGGCGAGGGCTACGGCCTGGGCGTCATAGGCGACCTGCCGGCACCTATCCCCGCAGAAGACCTGCTCCGGCAGATCCGGGAACGCATGGAGGCCCCGTGGATTCGCTATGCCGAAGGCATCAAACCAATGATTCAGCGGATTGCTATCTGCGGAGGCGCCGGCGCCGAGTTTGCCGAAGCGGCTATCGCCCAGGGAGCGGATGCCTACCTCACGGCCGACTGCAAGTACCATGAGTTCCAGGATGCCTACCATCGTATCTGGCTCATCGACATGGACCATTGGACCTCCGAGCATTTTACGCGCGACATCTTCCGCGAACTGCTCACCCCGCTGGGCGTCACGTGCCACATCAGCCAAGTCGACGCCACCCCCATAAAACTCATAAACGAATAAACTAATAAACATCATAACATATGGCAAGACAAGAAAAAGAATTGACCGTCGAGGAGAAACTGAAAACCCTCAACGAATTGCAGAAAGTGGATTCCCGCATCGACGAACTGCGTACCCTGGCCGGCGAGCTGCCCCAGGAAGTAAAGGATATGGGCGATGAAATCGAAGGTTTACGCACCCGTCTCCAGAATATCGAAGCCGAGATCAAGGACATGGAGGTACGTATGTCCGACTATCGTGTACGTTCCGAGAACGCCCTCGCCAGCATCTCGCGCTACGAGGAGCAGCAGAAGGAAGTGCGCAACAACCGCGAGTTCGACAACCTCAACAAGGAGATCGAGTACCAGCAACTGGATATCGAGCTCTGCCAGAAGAAGATGAAGCAGCTCACCGCCGACCTCGAGGCACGCCGCGAGGACAAGGCTAAGACCGTCACCGACATCGAGGAGAAGACCGTCGATCTGGAGCAGAAGCGCAACGAGCTGGATACCATCCTCGCCGAGACCAAGTCCGACACCGAGGCCCTCATGGTTCGTTCGGCCGAACTGGAGCGTCACATCGACGACCGTCTGCTGAGCGCCTTCAAGCGTATCCGCAAGAATGCCCGCAACGGTCTGGCCGTTGTGAAGATCGAACGCGACAGCTGCGGCGGTTGCCACAGCAAGATACCTGCACAGCGTCAGGTAGATATCCGTCTGCGTAAGAAGATTATCGTGTGTGAGTTCTGCGGTCGTATCCTGGTAGATCCCGAGATCGACGCCAAGGGCAAACGCAAAGACTAATAGCGACGTATGCCGGCCAGATGGTGGGTCAGTACCCCCTCCGGCTGCGACTTATCGGCCAATTCGACAGACCATATGCCGGATTGGTCGATTTTTTCGATCTTTATCCGGCCCGAGCAGTGCATCACGCGCTCCGAATCCAATAAGAGACCTACGTGTGTGATCCGTCCGTCTTCGTGGTCAAAGAAGGCCAAATCGCCCGGTTTCACCGCGCTTAGCGACGCTATCTCCTCGCCCTGCGTGATCTGCTCACGCGCATTGCGCAGCAGTTCGTGGCCGAAGAGCGAATGCACGATCTGCGTAAATCCCGAGCAGTCCATGCCGAGCGCGTTCTTGCCGCCCCATAGGTAGGGCACGTTCAGCATGAAGCGCGTCACCCGCATCAGGTTCTCTTGCGTCAGCTCCAAGTACGTCGGCGCCACCATCTCCGGTTGAATCCGAAACGGTACACCCATGATCGCGAACTGCCCGTCCTTATAGTCCGGCAGACGCGTGCCCATCGTCAGAGGTATTGTCTGGCCGTTATTGCCGCTCATGGCGAACGCTACCGGGAAACAGACCCTTGCGGTGGTCCCTTGCCAACGCGGCGCATAGTCCGCATACTCCGCGTCGCTCATCCGAGTGATCATCTTGAAGTCCGCCCAACCTTCCTGGCCGTCCAGGTCCGATTTCACCCGTTTCCATCGGGGTTTTTCGTCCAGTATTGTACATGTCTCGCCGAAGAGCAACTGGGTCAGTTGCTCCGACTCCTCACTCGCCTCCGCCCGCATGGGCACCACGCTATGTAATATAATACCTTTTGCCATTAACCTTTCGCCTTTAACCATTCGCCATTACTACCAAACCTCTTGCGGATGTTCGTTTTCCTGTTTGGGATAGTCTATTGAGTAGTGCAGACCGCGGCTCTCCTTGCGCTCCATGGCCTGGCGGGTGATCAGGTAGCCCACGTTGATCATGTTGCGCAGTTCGCATATCTCCTTATCGGCCTTCACGCGCTTGAAGAGGTCTTCGGTCTCTTCGTAGAGCAGGTCCAGTCGTTCCCACGCACGGCGCAGACGCAGGTCGCTGCGTACGATGCCTACGTAGGTGGACATGATCTGGCCCACCTCGCGCACGTCTTGTGCGATCAGCACGCGTTCTTCGTTCGAGAGCGTACCCTCGTCGTTCCATTCGGGCACCGCCTCGTTGAAATCGTACGAATCTACCACGCCCAGGCTGTGACGCGCTGCCGCGTCGGCATATACCACAGCCTCTATCAGCGAGTTGCTGGCCAGTCGGTTGCCGCCATGCAGGCCGGTGCAGGAGCACTCGCCTACGGCATACAGACGATGGATCGAACTCTCGCCGTCCAGGTTCACCTTGATACCGCCGCACATATAGTGTGCGCACGGGGCTACGGGTATATAGTCCTTCGTGATGTCTATTCCGATGCTCAGGCACTTGGCATAGATATTGGGGAAGTGGTGCTTGGTCTCCTCGGGATCTTTGTGGGTCACGTCCAGACAGACATGATCTATCGCGTGGATCTTCATCTCGTTGTCTATCGCGCGGGCCACGATGTCACGCGGCGCCAGACTCAGACGCGGGTCGTATTTCTGCATAAACTCCTCGCCGTTCGGCAGACGCAGTATGCCGCCGTAGCCGCGCATAGCTTCGGTGATCAGGTAGGCAGGATGCGTCTCCTGAGGATTGAAGAGGCTGGTCGGGTGGAATTGCACAAACTCCATGTCCTTCACCATGCCCTTGGCGCGATAGACCATCGCTATGCCGTCGCCGGTAGCTATCTCGGGATTGGTGGTCGTGGCATATACAGCCCCCGTACCACCCGTAGCCATCAGCGTGACGCGGCTGAGGAACGTGTCGATCTTCTGCGTCTCGGGATTCAGCACATAGGCGCCGTAGCATTCGATGTCCGGCGTACGGCGCGTGACGCGCATACCCAGGTGGTGCTGCGTGATGATCTCTACGGCAAAGTGGTTCTCCAGCACGTCGATATACGGATTCTGGCGCACCGCAGCCATCAGTCCGCGTTGTATCTCGGCGCCCGTATCGTCGGCATGGTGCAGGATGCGGAACTCGGAGTGACCGCCCTCGCGGTGCAGGTCAAAGCTGCCATCCTCTTTCTTGTCGAAGTTCACGCCCCATTCCACCAGTTCCTTGATGGCATGCGGCGCATTGCGTACCACTTGCTCTACGGCCTGCGGATCGCTCAACCAGTCACCCGCCACCATCGTGTCGTGGATATGTTTCTCAAAATCATCCACCTGCAGGTTGGTCACTGAGGCGATACCGCCCTGCGCCTTGGCCGTGTTGGCCTCCTCCAGGCTGGTCTTACAGCATAATGCAATGCGATAGCGCTGCGTCCGTGCTATCTGCAGCGCATAACTCATACCGGCTACACCACCGCCGATAATCAGAAAATCATACTTACGAATCATACTTCCACGCGGCTTAACCGCTAAATTTGACTGCAAAATTACTACAAAAATTTGGAATATGCAAGGATTTGACGTTAAAAATCAAATGTATTTGAAAAAATCGTGCGCAAGCTAAGAATTTTTAGCGGGAAATCGTTCACCTTTCAACTTTCACCTTTCAACTTTCAACTTTCACTTTCAACTCTTCACCCTTATCACCTCTCTCAGGTCTGTCGTATAGAGTCGGCTCTTGTGTTCGGTCTTATAGACCGTCTCTTCGGTTCCCGTCTGCGCCCCCAGAACGATCGCTCGTTTGCCGTGCCGGTCTTCTATATGGTCCAGCGCACGTTGCAGTCGTTGGTCGCGTGCGCGGTCGTGGGTGTCGAACATGTCGGGCACCACAGCCGCCTCGGGCATGATCTTCATCAGCACCACCCCTGCTTTCTTATACTGCGCACCGGGTCGGTAGGCGCGTCTGAGTGCCCCCAGGGCATACGAGATCAGTTCCTGGTTGTTAGCCGTCGCTACGGGTAGTGTCACCAGTTCCTGCAGGTAGTGCTGCTCTATGTCCGTACGGAACGACGAGGTGTGGGCATATACATACACCTGCTTGGCCACCGATTTCTGCATCCTTAGCTGTCGGGCACAGTGTGCGCAGAAATTGGCGATCTGCTCCTCCAGCAGCTGTCTCTCGGTGATCGCATGGGCAAAGGTGCGCGAGGTGGTGATGGTCTGCTTCATCGGCAGGTCGCGTATGTCTATCACGTCCTGTCCTTGCAGTTCCTGCCAGGTCATGAGGCCTGGCTTGTGCAGCAGGTTCTTGGCAAACGTACTCGACCGTTCCGCAAAGTCCATAGCCGTACGGATGCCGGCCTTCTCCAGTTTGGCTCTCGCCTTGCGGCCGATCCCCCATACGTCGCCTATCTCAAAGGCGCTGAGGGCTTTCCGGCGTTGCTCGTCGGTGCGTATCTCGCATACGCCGCGATAGCCCGGGTATTTCTTGGCGTACTTGCTGGCCACCTTGGCGAGCGTCTTCGAGGTCGCTATGCCTATCGAGATGGGTATACCTACGCCCTTGCGGATGTCGCGTACCAGCTGCTCGCAGTATGTCTTTTGCTGCTCGGGCGGGATATGATCTATGCTGAAGAAGCACTCGTCTATCGAGTACTGCTCAAATCGGGGCGTCTGCCGACGGATAAGCGACATCACGCGGTCTGACAGGTCGCCGTATAGCGCAAAGTTCGACGAGAAGCACACCACGCCCTCTCTGTCTACCAGCGGCCGTATCTGGTAGAGCGGTACGCCCATCTTGATGCCCAGCGCCTTGGCTTCGTTGCTTCGGCTCACCACGCAGCCGTCGTTGCCCGACAGCACCACCACCGGCCGTCCCTCCAGGTCAGGACGGAAAACGCGTTCGCACGAGACGAAGAAATTATTGCAATCCGCTAAGGCGTACATGGTAATGGCGAATGGCGAATGGTTAATGGCGAATGGTTAGCGGGTTTTATGGATGGCGTAGGTCACAACGCCCCATACCGAGAAGTTGTTGTGCTGATCTACGCGTATCGGCTCATAATCCGGGTTGTGCGGTATGAGCCAGGCGCATTGCGCGCGCTCGTCCAGCCGGAACTCCTTCAGCGTATATTCGCCGTCGATATAGGCCACGATGAAGTCGCCGTTCTTCGGGTTCAGACTACGATCCACCACTACTATATCGCCGTCCAGTATGCCGGCATCGCGCATCGAGTCACCCTCCACGTGGGCGTAGAAGGTCGTTTCGGGGTGCGGCGTCATCTCGCGTGCCAGGTTGATACGTTCGCCCGCATGATCCGCAGCCGGCGATGGAAATCCCGCATGAATCGATTCGGCAAACTCCAGCGCCAACTCGGCCTGCTCCGAATCCGTTATGTCTATCAGTTTACTCATATTTTCCGATTTGGGCTGCAAAGGTACAACATTTTGGGAATATCTGCAAATATAAGTGCTAAAATATTAGCAGTTAAGGTGTTTTTTTGGCCATAAGTGCTAAAATATTAGCAGTTATGAGATGCAAAAAATCGATAATTTGTGAAAAAGGCATGTCGCTGTGTCGCTGTTGTCGCTATTTAAGAAATGACAATTTGGCAATATGGCAATTTTGAAAAAGCACGCAATTTGCTATAGATCAGCGAAATATATTAGAAATTGTCAAATTGTCATTTTGCCACAGCAAAAAAGCAAGAGCGACACAGCGACACGTAAAAAAGAAAACCGTCAAACCGTCACGAAAAAAATCAATTAGGGATTATCGATGTTCGATTGTCGTTTATCGAGGGGGCTATGGTGAGCCTGTGGTGAGGCTAATAACCAACGAATATCTAACGAATAACCAACGTTAGACCGGACTTAGGTATGCTATATGGACGACGCTGACTCGTCGTCAAGGGGACGTACTGAATGGAGGTGGGTATAGTGTGGTAATGGAGTGGTAATGGAGTGGTAATGGCGTGGTAATGGCGTGGTTATGGCGTGGTTATGGCGTGGTTATGGTGACGTTAGGACTAAAGTCTAGGATTAACAGGACTTAACCGTGACAAGCCCCTTACTTAAGCATGGAGCTAAATCTTAAGAATCGGATAGTTTGATTGTAAACAAAATTAGGACGGTTGTCAACAAAAAATGACTTGGCGAAGTTGGCGATATTGGCGATATCGCCATTATCGTCAATATCGCCATGCAAAAAATTTTGGGCAACTGGTCGGTTGGAATTTCAGTGCCGGATAATTGCTATAATTTTCCAGATAGTTTAAGAATTAAGATCGCAACACCAACCACAATAAGACCGAAAATGCATAGCCAAAGCAGTTCGCCGAACGAGGAGTCCCAAAAATTATCCCAAGCACTTTCCCGTGTCATTGGTTCGGACGGAGATACTATATTCCGGATCAATCCCCATAAATAACTGAAGGGGAAGAATATCCGATAGGCATCCGGATGTACTAATGGCAAGCAAGCTTTCATAACCTTACGGTTCGCATTCAACGGATTCTTTGCTTGCCAAACCATGACAAGTGCGTTCTTTAGATTTAAGAAGTATCCAACGTCTGTGTTATTCATGCTTTTTTCTCGTTTAGTCTATTTATGATAGTTTCTATTTCCGACTTATCCATTTTCCACAATATCGATCTCCGGTAGCGGGACATAGGATTCCATACCTATTCCGTTTTCTTTGAGACCGTTTAACAGGTCCACGATCTGTTCGCCGCTCATCTGAACGGACACGCGTTCGGTAAGCACAGCACCACTTAGACCTCTATTCAAGAAGTCCACAACGGCTTGCTTTTTGCCTTTGAAAAAGATTTCACTATATAATGGATCAGCCATAGTTCATGCTATAATTAGTCCAGTAATTGTGGAACATCCTGATCTTCAAAGATACGCAGGCGTTTTGGACAGAAAACATAGATAATTGTTCTTTTCATGTTGTGCGATATTTATTGTTTGGTTAATATTTCGTCGGCAAAGATATTACTTGTTTTAGTGCTCAATATTTTGTAAGGCATTGTCAATCTTCTCTATAGAAGATGCCAACTTCTGGATGATATCCTTGTATAGTGCTACGCGGGCCTCTTTATCGTTAAAATCTTTGCCTTGTATATCAAAGTTTTTTTGATAAACTACTCTGAATATGCGATTGTGCGCATCCCATGTATCCGGATTGGCATAATCCTCCTCGGATGCCAACTGAGCAACCAACCTATCAGCCGTATTGCGTATATCGGCTTTTTGCTTGGATTGGAAGAATGCCGGCGAAAGATGCGTGATTGCCAGCGAGACCTTGAGGTTCTTAGCCTTGTTGCTCAACCGATGGAAAGGAGTATGAATAACGATTTGAATAGTAGGGCACGCGTATTTATTGTTGTCAATATTCGCCCAAGCACGTTTGTACAAAAGGCAGAAAGAGGATGTATAATGAATACCCCAATCGTTTAGAACGTGCTCCAGATCGTGCGCAAAGATATCTTCTCGCGCAAACTCCAACGCCTTGATAAGGCTATCGGTAACTTGATTTTTTGACTGCTTTTGATAATACGCTATACCATCCGATATGAGTTTATAGTTAGGAATATCCGCGGCTGTTAAATTTAAGGTATTAATGATCCATTGTTGTTGCCAACTGGCCGCCGGTGCCAATAGATATTCCAGATAAGCGATATATTGCTGCATGGCGCTATACAACAAATCGTTTTGTGGAATCAGTGGCAGAACAATGCTCTCGAGCCATTGATAGAGGTCGTTTTCGTAAGATATTTTACGGAAGTGACCGAGATTCTCCAATTGTGTTTTAATGCTTCCTGAGAAACTGGAATGGCTCGGGTTCTCATCACTCTCGTGTTTTGTAAGATAATAGACATAGAGATTCTGCAGTTTTTTATCTATTATTCTTTTCTTGTTGTCCTCCAGCGCATCATACCAATCGGGGTCAAATTGTCCGGCTGCATTATACGGAGAAACTACTCGCACGAAAAGCATAGAAGCTACGTAACGCGCTAATTGGTTTTTCACATCAACCGCTCCGTTAACCTTATTCTCAATGATAATATCCGTATCTCCGATACCAATTACCAAATCTACAAGTCCCCACGTGTCTTTTTTGTTTCCCAACGCTTTTAATTGCGTTGTGACATAGACATCTCCGGACTCTATGAATTCTTTCGTTGACAGAGAATCTATGCCCAGCACTTTTTCCACGAATGATGGTAGAAGCATATAATTGTTATATATTAACAACTGCTCTAACAGATTCGTGTGCATATTCTCTTTCATGTCAAAGATATCGCACAAGAGAAATGGCTTACTTTGTAAATTAAATTCACGTTGATACTGCTCCAACAAGATATCCCGATTGAGGCCACCATCAGTTGATGTTGAGAGGAGATTATTGATTTTCATAGGTATATTATTTGTTCATATTTATTACGCACAATATTATTTGGCTGCAAATATAATACTTTATTTTCAAATAAAAAAATAGAAGTTAATCTTTTTTGCAATAAGCACTAATTAGCCATATAAGCAAAAGCGGCAAACCGCATCATATTGGATTACCGCTTTTGAAAAGTATTTGCCGGAGGGATTAGTAGAGCAGACCGAACATCCATAGTGGGATTTTGTTTTCAAATCCCATGTCAATGCCATCTGCCACTACATAACTATTCGGAATGTTGGCAATCTGACCAAAGCCTTTGCTTTTGCCTCCGACTTCAAACAAATACTGCTTGTCAGCCACGATGTCTCCTTTCTCAGGCATGGCTACCTTATGTGCCTTCGCTAACATAGAAGCACAAAATGTCTCGCGCATTGTACCTGTATCTGCATTGGGAGATAGCGCATACATCAGGTTTGTGTTGTTGAACAAAATCTTCTCCGGCTTATTGACTTGCTCCCACCCCTCTTCAGAAGCATACAACCGGCGAATCAAGGCTGCTTGATCCAATAGTTCAATCAATTTAAGTAGCACATTCCGCGAAGCGTTCAGCGATTTGCCCAGAGCGGAGATGTTCAGTGTGTACGGATTTTGTTGTGCCAAGATAGCAAGCAGAGGTTTAATCTTATAGACCGATTCATATTCCAAATTGGAGACTGCAGGAATCTCGTTGAAGATGATAGTGTCTATCACTTGGCTTAATCGTTCTCCAAAGCTCAAGGACTCATCGCGATAGAACGGATAATACCCTTCCTTGATATAACGCTCAAAATGCAGTAACACTTTGATGTTCTGCTTTAAGGTGATATCACGACTGATAGCCTCATGATTCTTCACTAGTTCCTCTAATGACACAGGCGGCAAATCCGCCACTCCTTCCAACTTGAGATACTCACGAAAACTCATGCCACACATGGTATAAACGCGGCAACGACGGGACAAATCATACATCTGATGGATGATGTCCAAAGCGTTACTTCCGGTTACTACCACATGTAACGTGGGATAACCATCGTAGATGTTTTTGAGCTCTTGCGCCCAATTGCCGTACTTGTGTATCTCATCCAAAAATAGATGGGTTATATCATGCGTATATGCATATTCCGCCAAGTCCAGAAGCTTGTGGGAGGCAAACCAAAAATGATCTACAGAACAATACAGCGCTTTGCTTTTGTCGGGAAAAGTACGCAAGATATGCTGCATCAGCATGGTCGTTTTGCCGGAACCTTTCGGTCCGCGGATAAGAATCAATTGGTTCTTCCAATTAATCTCATCATACAAATAACGCATCTGCGTAAACTCGGAATAACGCTCCAATAACCGATAATAGAAATTGATTAATTGCTCCATGTTTTTTACTTTGTAAGGGTTAATAGCTATAGTATTTTGTGCTTTCAAAAGTTAATACACAAGTGCATATTTTACTTTCAAAAGTTAAAAATTGGCGCAAAAGTACTGTTTTTTTTTGATATATGCAAGTTTTTTGAGGAAAAAAATGCTCAAATAACTAAATTTACCAACATTTAGGGTTCCCAATGTAACAAACAGTAAGCTTCTTTCGGTGGGAGATCGCTGTAATCCAGTATTTCAAAGATCACATTTTATCTTTTGCAATTCGCCCTAATTAGCCATAAAGGTTTGTCGACTTGCTTACGAGCGACATACGACTCACATACGGGACGATAGCGACTCAAGAAACTTTACAAATCAGCCACTCTCACGCATCTCTCACGCCACTAAATGTCTTTTGTGTGATTTAATTTAAAAAATCACTTACTACATTTTCGCATTTATCCCTGTATCTGAGGACATTCTGTATATCCTCAACAAGGATATCTATCATTTCATTTACCTTTATCTCTGAATCAAACTTCACATATTTATACAAATAGTTAGGCTTGTATTGATTAAAATCACTTTTTCCAGCCCAGTTATTATTGACTTTACTCGGTAGATTATTATAATCAAAGTAGGGAATATTCAACAAATTTTTCGATACAGAACCTCTCTTGGCGACAAGACCATTTTGATTAAACATATGTCGATATTGATCTCCCTCTATTTGTAACTCATACAAATTCTCACTATTCGCAGGGTTGATTGATGCAGTTACTGTGCTCTTTCCCCTATTCATTCCAGAATGCAACCAAATCATAGTTTTTTCACCGCTTCCGCCTCTGCGTCTTTCTTCAAATTTGCTACTTGTAAAATACTCAACATCCACTCCGTTCTTTTTATAAGTACTTTCTAATTTGTCTTTTATCAAGCCTATGAAATACGCACCTCTTAACTTAATATATAAGTCACTTAATTTGTATTTATGGAATGTGTTAATGTCTTCTTGCTGATGATATGGACCATTATTCTTCAAATCTTCTAGAATCTTATCTTTTAGCGGAGTTAATTGCTTAATAAAATCTATATAATCCTCGATATATTGTAAGATTTGTCGATTTGATGAACTGAAATCACTTTTACTTGATTTTAACTTTTGAGCCAAAGCTTTGTAAGATACAATAATCCATCCTTTAATATTGTTAGCGTTAGGAAAATTATCTGCTAAAGTCAATAAAATATTCTTAATCGTTCTTCCTTTTTGATGCTTTCTTACCTTATCTTCATAATCCTCTAACTGCTCTTTGTAAGGAATGCTCTTCACTTTGTTTTCAATGATGATATCATAGATTTCTTTTTTACCTTCTTTGTGGTGAATGCAGATATCAAAATTCTCTTTCTCGCGGTCCAAAGTTAATTCCTTTTCATTTAAGAGGTCAGCAACATTAATAGAATTGAGACACAAATCGTTAAGCAATTCTAAAAACGCCTTTGGATTTTGATCCCATAAGAATGCCAAAAAGTTACTATGAAACAACTCTTTCGACCCTAATGAAAGATGAAACATAGGGTTTTTATTAAGTTCTATCAATAACACATCAATTCCCATACAATTATTCCGAACTAAAGCATTGGATTTTCCGTTGTCTTGATTATAATTTATAGAGTTTTTTAGTACGTTTGTTACCCTATATTTCCGGAAACGCGCACATGTAGCGCTTCACTTGGATCTTTCAGTTTTTCGACAAATCGTTCTATAGTGAAAGTCTCTTCGCGGAGTACTCTCATTGACTGTTCCGGCGTTTCCCAAACAAAATATGGAATCAGTTTTCAGCTTCAATCACATTGATTATAATTATCCGTATTATCATCCGTAATGAACGGTTCTAAAAAAATATGTAGTAATTGGATTGGTTATACGGAAACACATAGAATTCTTGCCCTTTATAACTATAGAGATTGTTGCCTCGCACACAATTTCTGCGCACATCAAATGCCGGTTTTGGCTTGAATCATCACCTCTTCTGCGTGCGTTAACTGCCGAGGAGGAGCGCCATTAACCGATTTCGGTTGAGCAATAATTGCCAGAGATAACCCAATCGCAAGTTGGAATATGATAACCTTTTTGAGCATGTGATTATTTGATGAGGGCTATATCTATTAGGAGCGGGCAAAAGACCCACTCCTAATAGAAGAATTTGTTATACAATTAAGCTTTAAATACAGCCATCCGGTATGTTGTTGGTATTCCAATTATAACCGGCAGCAGTTGCTTTGTTGCGCCAATACAATGCTTTCTCCACATCTTTATCTACGACTCTTCCATACTCATACCATTTGGATATGACAGACATGGCGTTGCAAGATCCTAACTCTGCTGCTCTGCAATTGAATTCAAAGGCCTTATCTTCAACACCCGCATCAAAATATATCCGACCTACGCCGACATAAAATCTTGCCAATAATGCAGGTAATAATTGGTTCTTGTGTTTTTCTACCTTTTTAGCATATGCTATGGCGAAATCAGCATTCTTCTCAAATTCTCCATCTCCCCAATGATAACCCTCGAACATCTTTATACATGCTATAGGATTCTCATATTCTGCCCCCTTAAATGCGTATTGATACAATTTTTGTTCATTTCCTGCGTAGCCATAACAATATGCCAAGTACCCATAAACATCACTAAAAACAGCTTGAACATCTTGAGGGTAGGAATTAAGTTTCTCAGCTGCTATTTCTAGGAGTTTTATTGCCTCTGTATAATTTACAGGACAAATAAAAAGACGATTGTCTGTTATCTCAGGATTCCATTTTCTTCTCAAACCAATAGGTTCTGCACATAAGTATCCTCTCATAACAGCAGGGAAGATAGAACCTTGAGTCATGGCTTGAAATGCTAGCTGGCTACCATATTTTACTTTGTCATCTGCAAAACCCGGCTGCATTGCAAGAAGACATCCCAGCAATCCCATACCATCAACACTCCCATTATTCATCATTTCTGTGAATAAAGCCTCAAGTGCTTCGTGTTTTTCTTTTTTGTTCGCAAACTGCATGTATAACTTATATTGCGCTCCAAGATCTCCGGCTTTTGCTTTTGCACAGAGTTCTTCAAATGAATCTCCTTTGGGCTTTTCAATTTTCGGAGAGTTAGAGTTACCTGCCTTTTTTGCTTTTTGTGGCTTCTTCGGCTCGTCAAGCAATTCTTCCTTAACGAGGTCAACCAATTTTTGTAAGAATCCCATAATCTAAAAATTTAAAGTTTTAATATATTATTATAAATCATCATCATCTCCTCCAGCAGCTTCTTGGGCATAACGAATGCAGCGAATGTAGAATCCCCACCATGCAATGAGTCCCCAAAACCACCATCCTTCAGTGAATAAGTAAACTAACACGCTTGATCCTACTATAACAATTATTCGAGAGAATATTTTCGGAATAGGAATTAAGCAGATTATATCGTCAACAAAACAGACGATCTCGCCTGCAATATCACCAAGAATTCCTCCGATAATCGCACCGACTATAAAAGAGCCGATAAACCATAAAATTCCCGCTAACATAATAAGTATTCTTTACTAGCAATTTTGTCATTGTTATAGAGGGCGCTACTTATGCCCCCTCTATAACAACGCTAAATGCTCATAATTACTCGAAGGTTAAGGACCATTTTACCATGCTTCCAACCATCATCGGGTCTTCCCCTAAGATATTTGCCACCATCTCATTGGCGCGGTCTTTCGGAGCCGTTGCAATAGCAGTGTAAACTGGTTCGGGGATTTCTTTTTTCTGATTGTTCCAGTCGCCAAAGGCGCTGTCAGTTTGAATAAAATACTTCATTGTAACAGTAATTTTAGTAATACTCATATTGCCTACTCACTTATGGCTTTTCGGCATACTCCGTTATTGTCCGTGGAGATAATTATATTTTATCTGAGAATTTCAAAATAGAAGTTAATAACTATTATGCGTGCCAAACCTTTATTACAGTCGAGTTTGGATACATCCTTCTGCATTTCTCCCATGCTTCACTTTCAGACTCAGCAGGAATACTTACTTCACTGCCGCCTTCAAAATCGAAATAATAATGTTTCATGATAAAAATAAAGTTCTTGCCTACTCTTCTTCGGATTTTCGGCTTACTCCGTAAATTATTATAAGTTTGTTTTTGCATCTACCTTGTCCAAATCAGACTGGCGAGACACTAACGAGAGAGAATCGAGTCGAGAGTATTTCGAGGGTATATCGAGAGTATATCGTATCCTACCATACCCTATATATACTACGTATATATCCCGTGATTTTTAATTTGTCTCCTTCATTCATGAGTAAAAGATCTCATTTTGTGGCACACTTGGCACTCTTTTAAAGTACAAAAAAGTACTACTCTTGTTACTTTCCTTGTGAAGGCTCTGGTAAGCCGCGGGTAGAAAATAGCAAAAGTAGTACACCAAACATGCACTAACATATGCCAACGTACTACCCTTTAAAAATTTACCAGATTCTCACAAGGTTGTTGACTGTTAGTCTCTCAAATATGTAGTCCGTGTCCGCTGACACGGGGCGTCATTCAAAGACGCTGCAAAGATACAAAAAAAATTTGAAATACACAAATAATTCTGCATTTTTTTGTATTTTTGCTACCTATCGCACGTTTGGTGTACCACCACGCGATTTGCGTGTGCAAAAGTACTACAAAAAAATGAAAGGCGCAAAGGTCTGACCCTTTACGCCCTAATTAGCCCTAATATAGCGGATGACGGATTGGTGGTTTAGAGTTAGCGTACTATCGGATAGCCTTTAATGATATCCTGTAAGAGTGGGAGGTCGCGGGTGTAGATAAGCAAATATAGTTCTTGCAACTGCTTTTCATACTGCGGATTGCGCCGGATAAACTTGTCGCGTTCCTCTAACATTCGTGCGGCGTAGCGGTTAGTCATTGCTATGCCTTCGTTCAAGCTTTTCTCCGGCATATTGGTGAGCGAATCGGCATAGAGGCGATAGAGTTTTTGGTACTGCATATCCGTCTGTTTCTGCAACTCCGGCCATGCGGTGTCCACAATCGGCTGTGTGAACTGGGGCTTGGGTTGAGCGGTTTGAATAGTTTGGATTGGTTGAGCGACCACGACAATAGTATCTTTGCGGACAATAGGCTGTTCAACAGGCTCCCGTGGGGAGGTGGATTGCTGTTTGGGTCGCGGAATAAGTATCGGCAGACTGAAGAAAGCCGCCACGGCAAGCAAAAGAACGATGGCTATAGGGATTATCCATATCAGCCGTTGGTGGCGATGAACCGCCGTACGGACTTGACGGATAGAAGTGTATCGTTTGGCAGGAGCGACCGAACCACATCGGCGCACCACGCATCGCAAGCACTTCGGGAAAAGGCATTCTAATAGTTTGCCGAGGGCATAGATATCTTTGGAGAGAGGCAGATGATCGCCCTCAACCGGCATTATATCAGCTATAGACAGCGACGTGCCAATGTTCTTGGCCACATATGCATCCGTGTCGGCAAAACCGAAATCAATCAGACGTACGTGGTTTCCGGCATCGGTAATAAGGATATTACCCGGTTTGAGGTCGCCGTGAACGATCTGATGCTCGTGCAGGAAAATCAGAGCCTCCATGAGTTCGTCTGCCACGCGACTGCGTTCCGCCAACGAGGGTTGCTCATGCAAGAACTGATCCAGCGTGCGACCTGCCACATATTCCATAACGATAGCCGTGCCGACCTCGGGCACTTCAGTAAGCTGCCATGTCTTGACCACATACAGGCAGTCAATCGCATGCATGATGTCGTACTCGCGCTTAAGAAGCAAGCGATTGCGAGCCGTGTTGCCTTCTTCCTCTTTGGCGACCTTAAGGACAACCCATTTACCATCGGTTATAGCGCGATAGACACGGTTGTGGCCGCTATCGGATAATAACTCAAAATCCGATAAACCGGAAATGCCCATTTCTTTGGCAGATAATTCGCGCAAAGGACCCGATGTAAAATCTGTTTTAGCCATATCGAGTGCAAAGATACAAATATTTTTGCATATAACAAATTTTTTTTGTAATTTTGTGCCCTATTTAATAAAATACGATATGATTACTTCCTTTCTTTCGAATAGCATTGAGGTTCAGCAAACAAAACAAGCGGTTGAAGCTCGTTACGGCAGTTGTCCCGATAGTCCCGCGGATTTTGCAGAATTGAGTCTGCATATCAAATTGGCAACCAGAAAGGAAATCAGCCCGGATACGCTGAGTCGGTTATGGGGGTACAAGAAGGGGTATGCAACTGTGCGGGGCTCGGTGATAGAGATACTGCAATCATACGCACATGCCGCAGAAGAATCAGATTTTGTCTATCAGGTGGCAGTTAAAGCAGATGAATTAACGATGGGTGAACGAATACGAATAACTTGGTTGCCCAATCGCGTGTGCGTGTTGGAATATATCGGAGGCTATCGTTGGCGCGTTTTAGAAGTAACAAACAGCAAACTACAAGTAGGAGATACTTTCTCATGTCGTGTATTTGCACAAGGACAACCGCTGATCGTGGATTATTTACAAACAAGCGACTTCAAGTATGAGGGATATGTGATTGGTAATAAGAACGGGTTGACGAGGGTTGAGCGGATAAGGTAAAAGATTTTGCGTTCGCTCAAGTCAGGCTTATTACGCTTTTGTATGTATGTCAGCGCAACGCTTTGCGCTTTGGGGATCGGTCATATATGGCCGATACTTTTTAAAAATCGGTCAAGCTTGGCCGATACATTTACCCAGTTTTACGTCATGGATGGACGGTGTTTTACAATCACGCTGCAAAGGTACAAAAAATATTTTGAATATACAACAAAGGACTCCGGATTGTATCCGGCAAAACAAACGAAGCAAAGCTCCGCGCTTACGAGCGGAGAAGGGGACGGCGTCGGAACAAGCTTGCAAGATCGAAACGCACTAAGCGCGTTTAACTTGCCGCTGTTCCTCCTTTCCCCACGATGTATCACTACGTTAGCACATCGAGGGGGCCCTGGCAAGGAGAAGCCGGTCTGACGGCCGGAGCACGAGACAAACGTAATTATACTTCTTATCGGGCTTTGCCGAGGGCGAAGATGGAGAAACTGCTGCCGCGGAAGGCGCGCATGGCATGGAGGCAGGAAGAGATGGTGGAGCCCGTGGTGATGATATCGTCCACAAGCAGGATATGCTTGTGGTACATCTCCTCGGGATGGGAGACGCAGAAGATGTTCTCTACATTCCTGGTGCGATCATCCGAATGGAGCAAGGCCTGCTTGGGATTGTTGACCCGGCGCAAGAGATGCTCTGTATCTACGGGAATACCCGTGACGTCCGACAGACCGCGGGCGATCCACTCAGACTGGTTGTAGCCCCGCTCGCGGAAACGCTTCTCATGCAGGGGTACGGGTATAATTATGTCGATTCCATCGAAGAAATCGTAGGCCGCGAACTCACGGGCTGCAATCCGAGCCAACTGGCGTCCCACTTCGGGTCGCTCACGGTATTTCATCTGGTGAATAGCCAGACGAAACGTGGAGTCGTGGTCGAAAAAGAGGAAGGCCGCCGCCGAGAGGATATGCGGTAGCTTTTGGAAGAGTTGCTCCGTACTGTTCTGACGCAGAAAAGCCTGCTCCGTGCGGGGCAAGGCCGCTATACAGTCGGGGCAAAGCGCCGACCCTTCTTCCGCGACATACCGGTCACAAAGGGCACAACGGTTGGGGAACAGGACAGACAGGATACTCTCTCGGAACATGGTAGCCGTAAAAAAGAGTACACGCACGGGATTGCTCTCGTGCGTGTACGCGTGCGCGCCTAATTTATAAGGTCACACCATTCTTAAAGATGGCTATCTCGTGGTAGCCGTTCTTTTCATTATTTACCTCGCGGCCGTTGGCTACCTCGATGACAAAGTCCGCAAAGCGCTTTGCTACCTCGTCCATGGGTTCGCCTTCGGCGATGACACCGGCGTTGAAGTCGATCCAATTGGGTTTGTTCTTCGCCAGGTTGGAGTTGGTAGAGATCTTCATGGTCGGTACGTAGGTGCCAAAGGGCGTTCCGCGTCCGGTGGTGAAGAGCACCATATGGCATCCGCAGGAAGCGAGGGCCGTAGATGCAACGAGGTCGTTACCCGGTGCAGAGAGCAGGTTGAGGCCCTTGACCTGGAGGCGCTCACCATACGGCATCACGCCGCGTACGAGCGACTTACCGCATTTCTGGGTGCAGCCGAGGGCTTTGTCCTCAAGGGTAGATATACCGCCAGCCTTGTTGCCCGGGCTGGGATTCTCGCCTACGGGTTCGCCATGCGAGAGGAAATAGTCCTTGAAATCGTTGATGAGGTGTACGGTCTGCTCAAAGAGATGACGGTTCTCGCAACGATCCATGAGGATGGTCTCTGCGCCGAACATCTCGGGCACTTCGGTGAGGACGGTGGTACCGCCTTGCGCCACGAGCCAATCGCTCAGGCATCCGAGGAGCGGATTCGCCGTAATACCGGAGAAGCCGTCCGATCCGCCGCACTTAAGGCCCACGCGCAGTTCACTCAGCGGCACTTCTACGCGCTGATCCTGTTGGGTCTTTTGGAAGAGCTCACGCAGGATAGGCATGCAGTACTCCACCTCGTCGCCCTCAATCTTCTGGGTCACCACGAACTTAACGCGATCTTCGTCAATCTCGCCGCAGAACTCGCGGAAAACGTCGGGCTGGTTGTTTTCACATCCCAGGCTGACCACGAGGATAGCTCCAGCGTTAGGATGATGGATCATGTCACGCAGGATCTTCTTGGTATTCTCGTGATCGTCGCCCAGCTGCGAGCAGCCGTAGTTGTGCGGAAAAGCGAAGATATTGTCGGCACCCGTCTCACGGCGCAGACGCTCGGCGCAACGCTGGATGATACCATTCACGCAGCCCACGGTGGGGATTATCCACACCTCGTTGCGGATACCTACCTGTCCGTCCTTGCGGCGATAGCCCATGAAGGTGCGATGCTCGTCGGGGATATTGAGCACGACATCCTTGGGATGGTACTCATACTCCAGCAGACCGGCCAAGTTAGTCTTGATATTGTTCTCGTTCATCCAGCTTCCGGCCTTCTTAGCCTCGCGGGCATGACCGATGGGGAAGCCGTACTTGATGACGTTCTCGCCCTCAGCGAGATCACGAATGGCGATTTTATGGCCGGCGGGTACGTCCTCCAGCACAGTGATCTGGCGTCCGTCCACCTCTATTACAGCGCCTGCCGACTGCGGCTGTATCGCTACAACTACATTGTCGGCAGGGTTGATTTTCAGAATATTAGTCATTGGTCGTTGGTCGTTAGTCGTTAGAACAAGCTCTTGATTTTAGCTACAACGTCCTCTACCTTATCGACTGCAAGCATAGCCTGTACGGTATTGAGCATACCGATGTTCTCGATCGAGTTGAGGTACAGTTCTACGAGGTCGGTCAGACCCGGGATCTTGTTGAGGTCCTCTTTCGACTCCTTCCAGATGATGTCGGTAGCGCCCAGTACACCTTCTGCCACCTTGCGGGTATCGCCGGTAGCCCAGAGCTGCTTCAAGAGGTCCATGATCTCCTGAGCATCGTTCGGCTCGATAGGTGCGCCGTCGGCACGGGTACCACCCTTGTAGTACTCGATGATAGCTGCCAGACCGAGCACGAGGCCCTTAGGCAGTTCGCCCTTGCGCTCCAGGTAGATCTTGAGACCCGGCAGGTCGCGCGTCTCGAATTTCGGGAACGAGTTGAGCATGATGGAGGTTACCTGGTGATCTACGTACGGGTTGTTGAAGCGCTCCAGTACGCTCTCGCCGTAAGCCTTCAGTTCGTCCTTCGGCAGGTTGAGAGTCTCCAGCAGTTCGTCGAACATGACCTTGTTGATATACTTACCCAGGATCTCATGGTTGCAAGCATCGCGAACGATGTTGACGCCGCTGAGGTAGGTCACAGGGCTGAGCACGGTATGCGGGCCGTTGAGCAAGGTCACCTTGCGCTCGTGGTACGGCTTCTCGCTCTCGGCGATGAGCACGTTCAGACCGGCCTTGTTGGCAGGGAACTCTGCCTCGAGCTCCTCAATCGACATATTCTCCGGCTTCTCGATTACCCAGAGGTGGAAGACCTCAGCCTGTACGACGAGGTTGTCGTTGTAGCCCACTTTCTCCTGGATCTCAGCGATATCCTTGCGCGGGAAGCCCGGCACGATACGATCCACGAGGGTAGCGCAAACGTAGTTGTACTTCTCAAACCACTCCTTGAAGCCCTCATAGTCGGCTCCGAAATCGTCCTTCCAGAGCTCGATATACTTGCGGATACAATCCTTCAGGTGGTGACCGTTCAGGAAGATGAGCTCACACGGCATGAAGATCAGACCCTTCTTCGGATCGCCGTTGAACACCTTGTAGCGACGGAAGAGGAGCTGCACCAACTTGCCCGGATACGAGCTGGCCGGTGCGTCCGTGAACTTGCATGCGGGATCGAAGGTGATACCGGCCTCGGTGGTGTTGGAGATGACGAAACGAATCTCCGGCTGCTCGGCGAGGGCCATGAATGCAAAGTTCTGCGAGTACGGATTCAGCGCACGGCTAATGACGTCGATACGCTCCAGCGAGTTAACGGCCTTACCCTCCAGGCGACCCTGCAGGTTAACATGGTAGAGGCAATCCTGGCCATTCAGCCAATCCACCATACCACGCTCGATAGGTTGCACCACAACGACCGAACCGTTGAAGTTCGTCTTAGCGTCCATGTTCCATACGATCCAATCTACGAATGCGCGGAGGAAATTACCTTCTCCAAACTGGATGATCTTCTCAGGCATCACGCTCTTAGGTGCTGTCTGCTTGTTGAGTGCTTTTTTCATAAAAATGCTGTATTTGATAGTTTAAAAATATTGGCACATTATTTCACGTTGCAAAGGTACGAAAA
>DFGU01000113.1:8560-24926 GCA_002371785.1 Bacteroidales bacterium UBA3742 | reverse complement strand
TGACTCTCTTTGCGTATGGATATGTATATTATGAATTACATATCATCGTGAGCGTGCAGCGACTGAACGTACTTAGCGTGTGCCATCTTGATACGCTTCAACTCGCTGGGCTTGTCGAATTGCTGACGACGACGGAGTTCCTTAACGACACCCGTCTTATCGAATTTGCGTTTGAATTTCTTAATCGCGCGCTCGATATTCTCACCTTCTTTTACTTGTACGATAATCATTCTGTTACACCTCCTTTCGCGAGTACCCAGGGCCGGGATCGAACCGGCACGGTTTCCCATTGGTGTTTGAGACCAACGCGTCTACCAATTCCGCCACCTGGGCTTGCTTTGTCACACCTGCTGGTGCGAAAAAGCGTGCAAAATTACAACAAAATTTTGATATACGCAAATTTTTTCGCATATTTTTTGCGAAAAGCAGTAATTTTTAATTTTTAATTAGTACTATTGCGATAAATTTAAACAAAAACCAACAAAAACTCTTTTGAATGATTTAGAGCTTTGCTCTTGTGCCAATTGTTGCTAAAAAGTCCTTGAAAACAAGCTTTCAACACTTTTATCACCAATTACCACTATTCTGCGAGTTAAATCATCCAAAAGACAAAAACAGTCAAAAACATTTTCGTTTCAAATCAAAAAATAGAAACAGATTCATAAGTGACTATATAAAAGCGTTTAATTCCGATCAGCTAATATCCGCCCAATTATGCGTCTCGATACGCAGAATATCCAGTCGGCGGCGGTAGATGCGGTTTCGCTCGTCCTCCAGCTGCGGATCCAGATCGATGATGTCCATCGCGGCTCGGCGTGCGAGCTCCAGCAGTTGTCCGTCGGTACTCAGATTGGCGATATGCAGATCAAAGGGCAGACCCGACTGTGCCGTACCCTCCAAGTCGCCCGGACCGCGTAGCTGCAGGTCGGCTTCGGCGATACGGAAACCGTCGTTGGTAGCTACCATGATATCCATGCGTTGGCGGGTCTCCTTGCTCAGCTCTACGCGCGTGACGAGGATGCAGTAGCTCTGGTCCGCACCGCGGCCTACGCGGCCACGCAACTGGTGGAGTTGGCTCAGGCCGAAGCGCTCGGCATTCTCTATGATCATGACGCTTGCGTTCGGTACGTTGACGCCCACCTCAATGACGGTGGTGGCTACCAGTATTTGGGTCTCGCCTCGCTGAAAGCGTTGCATCTGTTCGTCTTTGTCCTTCGCGCGCATGCGCCCGTGTACCATAGATATATTATATTCCGGGAAGGTCTCGCAGAGCGTGTTGAAACCGTTCTGCAAATCCTGCAGGTCCAGTTTCTCGTTCTCCTGAATCAGCGGATAGACCACATATACCTGTCGACCGGCATCGATCTGCTGACGGATAAACTGGTTGACCGATACGCGGCGGAGCAGGGTGTAATGGAAAGTCTGCACGGGTTTACGTCCCGGGGGCAGTTCATCGATGACGGATACCCGCAGGTCGCCATACACGGTCATAGCGAGCGTACGCGGGATAGGCGTAGCCGTCATGACGAGAATATGAGGAGGAATTTGGTTTTTTGTCCAGAGCTTGGCTCGCTGTGCCACACCGAAGCGGTGCTGCTCGTCGATGACCACGAGTCCCAGGTTCTGCCACTTGACGGTGTCTTCCAGCAGGGCATGCGTACCGATCAGGATGTTGATTGTGCCGTCCAGGAGTCCCTCGTGTATCGGCTGACGCTGCTTGGGCGTCGTGCTGCCTGTGAGCAGGGCGATGCGTACCGATAACGGACCGAGGAACTGACGGAGTGTCTCGTAATGCTGGTTTGCCAGGATCTCGGTAGGCGCCATGATGCAGGTCTGGTAGCCGTTATCGACCGCCAGCAGACAGCATAGCAGCGCCACGAGCGTCTTGCCGCTACCTACGTCGCCCTGAAGCAGACGGTTCATCTGCCGTCCCGACTTGAGGTCGGCGTGTATCTCGCGTATCACGCGCTGTTGTGCTCCCGTGAGCGGGAAGGGCAGGCTGCGGTAGAGGCCGTGGAAGGTGCTACCAACGATAGGCATCTGATAGCCCTGCTGCTCCTCGCGTCGCTTCATCTGGCGCAGCAACTGGAGCTGGATATAGAATAGTTCTTCAAACTTGAGTCGTTCGCGAGCCCGTTGCATCTGTTGGCTGTCCTTGGGGAAATGGACATTCAGCAGCGCATCGGTGAGCGTCATCAGTCGGTAGCGCTCGAGCACGTCGGCGCCGATGGTATCCTGTACGCCCAGTTTGAGGTCGGGAAGCAGACCGGCGATGATCTGGCGCATGGCCTTGGAGTTAAGGCCCACCTTCTTCATGCGCTCCGTGGTGTTGTAGTGCGGCTCCAGGCCACTCGTCATCTCGGGCGTCACCTTGCGCCAAGGCGTCAGGTCGGGGTGAACGAAGTTGTAGGTATGGTTGAAGACGGAGGGCTTGCCGAAGAGCAGGTACTTGACGCCCCGCTCCAGCTTGACGTACTGCACGCCCTGGAACCATACCAGTTCGATCATGCTTTCCCCATCGGTAAACTGGGCCGAGAGGCGCTGGGTACGACCTACGCCGATGGTGTGCCACTCGGTGACCTCACCTACGATCTGGACGTAGGTATCCTCGTCCTCCAGCTGGCTGATGCGATAGAATCGGCTGCGGTCGATGTACTTATAGGGATATTGACGCAGCAGGTCGAGCGCGGTGCGTACACCGAGCTCTTGACGAAGAATGTCGGCCCGTTTGGCGCCGACATTCTTACAATACGTTATATCTCTATAAGCTAACTCCATGCCGCATGGCTTTTCGGGTGTCGAGACACTCGACTTACTGCAGACGGAAGTTGATAGGAATGGTGTAGCTTACACGCACTGCCTTACCACGCTGCTTACCGGGGCTCCACTTAGGCATCGACTTGATGACGCGCTTAGCCTCTTTGTCCAGCGTCTCGTCACCAGCGGAACGAACGATCTGAATATCGCTGATCGAACCGTCTTTCTCTACAGTAAACTGGCAGATAGCACGACCCTGGATACCATTCTCCTGAGCGATAGCCGGATAGCGTACGTTGTCGGAGATGAACTTCATGAGTGCGGCGTCGCCACCCGGGAAGGACGGCATCGTCTCAACCACCCTGAAGACCACGTTCTCCTCTACCTCTTCACGCTTGTCTTCCTCTACCTTTACTTCTTCCTTCACTTCTTCCTTCACCTCAACGATCTCTACTACCGTGTTGTTATCCTCGGCAGAGAACTCGATAGACTCGGTCTTCACGTCGTCTTCCACAACGTTCAGTACCTCAACTTCCTGCACTACTTCGGGTGCTGGAGGTGGAGGGGGCGGAGGCGTCATTTCTTGTGTGGTTTGCTGGATGTCCAGTTCTTCCTCTATCTGGAAGTCCTGGTCTGCTTGCTCGTACTTAGTGACCTCTGTCTTGGTCCACTCAAGCGCTACGTAGCACAAACTGAGCACAAATACAAAACCCATCAAAGCATAGATGAGTTTGTCGCCCTCAAGGCTCGCTTTTTCTGATTTCTTGATTTGCATATCTTGTGTTTTTTAGGTCCAGTTATTAAAATCGGCTACAAAGGTACGACTTTTTTTTTATTTATGCAAATAAAATGTAAAAAAAATGCCAAATATACCATAAAATTGCTTTATCGTACCGAAAATGGAAGTGTCCGGGGCACTTTTTATCGAGCCAATGCCACATTCTGAGTCGTTCTCTTCGGTAGTGCCACCGAGCACGTCGAGAAGATGGCTGCGATACGGAACTATGGTCGCGCCAGACGGCTGTGGGATCGGCCAGGTAGGCAAAGCGGGTGCGCTGGGCGAAGAGTCCGTAGAGCGGATAGTCCAGCACCGGAAAACCTTGTCGCTCGATGTCATCAAGTTCGTCCGGGCGAAGCAAGTCGGCGCGGAACAGCACCGTGCAATTGGTGTGCCGGGCACCCGCCAGGTTGTATCGGTCGCGCAAATCGCCGGTGGGGATGGGTTCATCGCCTTGCCCCTCCACGGCCGTGTGCACAAAGCCCGTGTCCGGGTGAGTGCGCAGGTAGTCCAGCTCTTTCTGCAACTTGCGGGGGTCGGTCCAATAGTCGTCACCGTCCAGCATGGCGATGTATTCGCAGGAGTCAGTCAGGATGCGCCGGTAGAGTTCGATGGTGTTGCCGACCAGTCCCATGTTCTGCTCGCGGCGGACATAAACGATGCGCGCGTCCTGCGCCGCTATGCGTGCGCATACGGCCTGCGTACCATCCGTAGAGGCGTCGTCGCCGATATAGATGCGTATGGGCTCGTCGCACACCTGCATCCTTGCGCTCTCGATCGCTTGCGCGATGAATGCCTCCTGATTATATGTCGCGATGCAAACAGCTATCATAGACGGATGCCAGTTTGCGTCCGATGGCCTCGGCCGTAAACTGATTGGTGGTTTTTGATTTGTGATTTGTGATTTTCGGGCTCCAGAGGATAGTCTCCAGAAACTCTGCAAAGGTGCCGGCTTTGTGCTGCGCGATCTCCTGCGGTACAATGAGGTCGGCCACTTCCTCGGCGATGCCGACCGGTGTAGATAGGATTGGTAGCCCTGCGGCAACCGCTTCGGCCAGCACGACGCCATAGGTCTCGTATCGACTGCTCAGTACCAACGCATCGGCCCGTTGCATCTCGTCGGCTACTTCGCGTGGCGTCAGTTCGCCTGTCCAGCGCAGCAGGCCATCGGGTATGGCGAGCGTGTCCGCGTAGGCGCGTACCTCTTCATAGTCCACGCCCGTGCCGACGAGGATCAAACGCCAATCTTGGCGTTTCTCGCTGAGCATCTTCGCTGCGCGGAGCAGGCCCTTGACGTTTTTGGCTCGCTCGTCGAAGCAAGAGACGTGCAGGAGGGTCTTATGATTTGTGATTTGTGATTTATGATTTGTGATTTGCTCGAAAAAGAAATCATCCACCACATTGTGTATCTGCCCCCACTGCGCATTTCGGATGCCGCAGTCACGCATGGCTTGGGCGAGGCGTTCGCTGACGGTGAGAATCATGCCGGCTTTGCGTGCTATACGCCGATAGATGCGTTGCTTCCATGCCGACATCTTGAGGAACGACCCGTTCTCGGGCAGGTAGCCGCTCCAGTGCTCGACGATGATATAGGGGATGTGCTCTTTCTCCCAGAGGGCGAGCGCCAGCAGACCCTGCTTCTGAATGACGTTGAGTTGCACCAGGTCGGGTCTCCAACCTTGGTCAACGAGGGCTCTGTATTGGCGGATGGTGTCCATGTTCTCCTGCGAGTGGATCACCCGCACATCCACACCCTGCGCACGAACAGCCTCTACGTGTTTCTGCACAAAGAGGCCACTCATTGCATCCTTCTCTGACGGATACCAGGGTGTGAGGAAGAGGACTTTTAGCATTCAGCTTTCAGCATTCAGCATTCAGATTTACCTTTCTCTTATTTTCTGCCACCATAGGGCGAGGCGGAAGAGCGGGTGGTAGCATTTCTCTACGCCGTAGTAGCGCGTGGGGGTAGTACCAAACTGACTGTAGTGCTTGGCTACGCCGCTATCCATCGAACCCTCGAAGTCGAACGACAGGTGCTTGCGGTGTGCCAACTTGATGGCCTCAAGCACCAGCAGTGCCGACGCACCGGAGTCCTTGTAGGCCGGGTCGTAGCAGGGGATGAGGTAGTACATCGTAGTACGATCCCATACCAGGAAGGCAGCGGCATACACCTCGCCTTCCAGGTTGCGAATCGATAGTATCTCGCATTGTCCCAGGCGGCGCGCTTTGCGCTCCAGCACCAGCAGAAACTCGCGGGTATAACTGATGCGCTTATGCTGCGCGTCGAGACAGTGGACGTGGAAGCGATAGAAGTCCTCGGCCGTCAGTTGGGTATCGGCCACCAGCGAGGCGGCTTTCTGCAGTTGGCGGCGCTTGTTCTTGCTGAACGACTCGACGATCTGGTCGATATCATTCAGGAAGTCGAGGCGGTAGGTGATGCGTTCGCGCAGACGGAAACCCAACCCGCGCATAGCTTCGGCGGGCAGGCTGCCGATGGGGTACTGCTGGTAGTAGTAGCTCAGGTGCATCTGCTTGAGTTGCTGGTCGATGGCTTGGCATACACGGGCTATCTCCCAGCGGTTGTCGGTGATGGACGAATCCACCCATATGCCGCCTATCTGCGTCTGCTGGGGCATCAGGATGTACTTACGGCCCAGGCGTTTGCGAAGCAAGTAGGGCATTGCCCCAAGGATCTTGGGCTCTGTCTGGCTATCTGCGTCCTCTGCGTTTTCGACTCCGGAGGCACTCGGGCTTTCGTCTTTCGACTTTTGACTTTCGACTAGTATGACGTCCCACTCCTTGCCGGCACACACAGCATCCATCCACCATGGTTGCATCATCAGCGGTACGTTGCCAATCTGCTCGCACCACGCCGCATATCGCTCCTTGTTGGTCATTTAGAAAATATCGTTATAGTTTTCCTCTTCGGTGATGGGCGAAGCCTGCTCTGCTATCTCCTCGTTCTCAGCGGGTTTCTTCAGGCTCTCTACGCCGTTGCGGTACTGCTCGGGGCGGTACAGGATCTGTACGTTCTCAGCAATCACCTCGGTCTTGCGACGAATCTGGCCGTCCTTCTCCCAGGTGCGAGTCTGGAGCTTGCCCTCTACATATAGTTTCATGCTCTTGCGCACGTAACGCTCGGCCCATTCGGCCAGGTTGCGCCAGAGTACGATAGAGTGCCAATCGGTGTGGTCGGGCACCTGGGTGCCGTTTTGCATGGTGTAACCTCTCTCAGTGGTGGCCAGATTGAAATTTGCAATACAAACGCCTCGGTCCAAATAACGTACTTCAGGGTCAGAACCTACGTTTCCAATCAGAATAACTTTGTTAACGCTTGACATAATGAATGAATAATGTTAAGTGAATAATGTTTAAATTGTAGTGTTTTTTTATTAGCGAGTGCAAAGTTACAACAAAAATTGCAAATGTGCAAATTATTTGTGAAAAATATTTGCGTATGTGCGTTTTTTTTCGTACCTTTGCAGCGAATTTTTAGAAACAATGAATAAACTAATCAAATATCTTATGAAACGCACCATGATTTGGGTGGTAGTTATGCTGCTGACCCTTACCGGCACTTTGAGTGCTCAGGAGCAAGCGCAGCAACGCATCCGTTGCATCGCTTTCTACAATCTGGAGAACCTGTTTGATACTATCCACGACGAGGGTAAGAACGACTATGAGTACCTGCCCGATGGCGGTATGCACTGGACCAGCATGAAGTATGAGCATAAGATCCAACGCATGGCGTATGCGGTCTCGCAGCTGGGTACCGATGAGGATCCGCGCGGCGCTGCCTGTGTGGGTGTGGCCGAGGTGGAGAATATCGGTTGCCTCTACGACCTCTGCGCCGAGGCTAACAGCAAGTACGGCCGTGCCTACAAGCCTATCCTGATCGAGGGTCCGGACCGTCGTGGCGTGGACGTAGGTTTTCTGTATGACACGACGCTGTTCCGTCCGACCAAGGTGGCCGGCTACGAGCTGAAAGCTCACTATGCTGACGGCGGTGAGATCAAGACCCGTCTGCAGTTGCTCGTATCGGGCTATATGTACGACGATGATCGTCAGACGATCGTGAAGGACAAGCTGCATATGATCGTCAATCACTGGCCCAGCCGGTACGGCGGTGAGCTGTCTTCTCGTCCGGGACGTGACACAGCCGCTATGCTCTGTCTGCATATATGCGACTCGATCTATCAACGTGAGCCGAACGCCAAGATCATCATTATGGGTGACCTGAACGATGATCCGTATAACCACAGTTGCGCTGAGGTGCTCAAGGCCAAGAAGAACCGCGAGGACGTAGGTCGTCAGGGCTTGTTCAACACCATGTGGCAACGTCTGGAGAACGGTACCGGTTCGTTGGCCTACAACGGCAGCTGGAACCTGTTTGACCAGATCATCATCTCCGAGCCCCTGCTGAGCGAGAACATCAACTCCGGCAAGTGGTACTACTGGAAACCCCAGATCTTCAACAAGCCCTTCCTGACCGTACAAGAGGGTAAGGACAAGGGTACCCCGCTGCGTACCCACAAAGCCGGTGTTTGGCAAGATGGCTACGGAGACCACTATCCTACGATGATCTATCTGCTCCGCAAGAACTAAACCCGAAAGAACCAAAGCATTATGTCTATGCAACTAAATAGAAAGACCACGCCGATCAAGATGCGCAACTACGGCCGTATTATTCAGGACATGATTGAGTATGCGTGCCGCATGGAGGATATGCAGCAACGTGAGGCGCTGGTGAGTTACGTGGCGCAATGTATGCGCCAGAAGAATGCGGTATGGAATCGCGACCAGGATTCGGGTATCGCACGTGTGGCAGAGGATATAGAGCGTCTGTCCGGTGGCGTGCTGCACTATGAGATGCCGCAGGCCCAGGAGCCGGTGCTCGCTGCGGAGGCACCCGCACCCGCCCAACAGCCGCGTTTGAAGAAAAAGAAGAAATAAGCCAACATAGCTAAATTCCCCAATACAATGGAAGCTAATCCGTATAAAGTGTTTGCCGGCTCCCAGGGCGAGCATCTGGCGAAAGGAATCTGCGACTACCTCGGTTGCCCGATGGGCAAGGTGCGTATCGACCATTTCTCGGATGGCGAGTTTGCGGCGTCGTTTGATGAGTCGGTACGTGGTATGTCGGTCTATCTGGTGCAATCTACGCGCCCCAGTAGCGACAATCTCATGGAACTGCTCCTGATGATTGATGCCGCTAAGCGCGCAAGTGCCTACAAGGTGGTCGCTGTCATCCCCTACTTCGGATGGGCGCGCCAGGACCGCAAGGATAAGCCGCGCGTGTCGATTGGCGCCAAACTGGTGGCTAACATGCTGCAGGTAGCCGGTGCCGACCGCGTCATCACGGTCGATCTGCATGCCGACCAGATCCAGGGATTCTTCGATATACCGGTGGATCACGTCTATGGCTCCAACGTGCTGGCACCCTATGTGGCCGGATTGAACCTGAAAAAACTCATCGTGGCTTCGCCCGACGTGGGTGGTTCGAAGCGTGCTGCGGCCTTTGCTAAGAAGCTGCACGCCATGCTCGACAAGGAGGTGCCGATGGTCATCTGCTACAAGAATCGTCCCGACTTCAACAAGGTGTCGGAGATACGCGTACTGGGTGATGTATATGGCAAGAACGTCGTCATCGTGGACGATATAGCGGATACAGCCGGAACGCTCTGTAAGGCTGCCGAGGTGATGAAGCGAGCCGGAGCTATCTCTGTGCGAGCTGTCGTTACCCACGGCGTGATGTCGGGTGCGGCTTGCCAACGTATTGATGAGAGCGAATTGGACGAACTGGTCTTCACCGACTCACTGCCCTTTGATACGCAACGTTGCGCTAAGGTGCACCAGGTCACTCTGGCTAAAGCGATCGGTTCGGTGATCCGTGCTATCCAGGAGCATCAGAGCATCAGTGAGGTGAACGAACGATAAAACGATTTCTCCTTTATGCGCGCGCGTCATTATATCATATTATTTGCTATTGCGCTCTCCCTGTTCGGCTGCGGAGGCAAGGCGGCTCGTCCGACCGAAGAGGTGGCGCACCCGGCGTTCTCCGGTGACTCGGCCTACAGCTATGTAGCCCGGCAACTGGATTTCGGGGCACGCGTACCCGGTACGGAGGCGCACGACTCGTGCGTACTATGGCTTACCACCCAGCTGGAGCGCTTTGGCGCACAAGTCAGCGTAGAGGAGGGCTACATGTCCGACTTTGCCGGTGAGAAGCAACGCGTACGCAATATAGTAGCCCGCTTTGGCAGCGATAGTCTTCCCAAGCGTATCCTGCTGTGTGCCCATTTCGACTCGCGTCCATGGTGCGATGAGGACGAAGAGGCGGCTTGGTACCAACCCGTACCCGCGGCTAACGATGGCGCCAGTGGCGTAGCCGTACTGCTGGAGGTGGCACGTCAAATTAGTCTAATGACGAACGACAAGCGACCAACGATCGGCGTGGACATCGTGCTCTTCGATTGCGAGGATATGGGTACGCCACGCTTCCTAGGCGAGATGGATCGTCAGGATACATGGTGCCTGGGTAGTCAACTCTGGGCACGCGATGCATCGCTCCGCGGACGCTATGAGTGGGGCATACTGCTCGACATGGTAGGAGCGCCCGGCGCTACGTTCTTCCGAGAGTACTACTCCGAGCAGATGGCTTCGCCCTACGTACAGAAAGTATGGAAAGCGGCCTCTGAACTGGGGTACGGCCATATATTCCGCAACGAGCAAGCCGGTGCTATCATCGACGACCACTACTACGTAGGTCAGGCGCTCGGCATACCGATCATCGATATTATCCACCTGGACGAGCATACCGGCACTTTCCCGCGCTGGTGGCATACCCAGCAGGATGATATCCAGCAGATCGACCGCGCGACGCTCCAGGCCGTGGGCGAGGTGGTGATGAGCCAATTGTAATGGCGAAAGGTTAATGGCTAAAGGCGAAAGGTTATAGGTTATTGGTTATAGTTATTTTAAGGTGAAAGAGTTATTACGAATCGTTGACCTGCATGCGTCTATTGCAGGCAAAGAAATACTACGAGGTGTTAACCTCACCATCAACGAGGGCGAAGTGCATGCCATCATGGGCCCGAACGGTGCCGGTAAATCGACCCTCTCAGCGGTGCTGACCGGTCATCCGGCCTACGAGGTGACGGGTGGCGAAGTGTGGCTGCACGGCAAGAACCTGCTGGAGATGCCGGCCGAGCAACGTGCCCGTGAGGGTGTATTCCTGAGTTTCCAGTACCCCGTAGAGATACCGGGCGTGAGCATGACCAACTTCATGCGTACCGCCGTGAACGAGAAACGTCAGTACGAGGGTAAGGAGCCGTTGTCGGCACGCGATTTCCTTAGACTCATGAAGCAGAAACGTGCCATGCTCGATATGGGCGACAAGCTGCAGAACCGCTCGGTGAACGAAGGTTTCTCCGGAGGCGAGAAGAAGAAAAACGAGATCTTCCAGATGGCGATGTTGGAACCCTGTCTGGCTATTCTGGACGAGACCGACTCGGGTCTGGATATTGATGCGCTGCGTATCGTAGCTGATGGTGTCAACCGGCTTAAGACACCGGAGAATGCCGCCATCGTGATTACCCACTATCAGCGTCTGCTGGACTATATCGTGCCCGACTTTGTGCACGTGCTGGCCGACGGAAAAATCGTCAAGACGGGCGATAAGAATTTGGCTTTGGAACTCGAAGAGAAAGGCTACGAAGGTTTAAGTCTATGAACGAGATAACTATTCATAGTGGTGAGACGTTCGAGCGGGTTTTTCTCAACGAACCGAACATAGACCTCTGTATTGTTCAGGAGGCGGATTCCCGTGTGAAGATCCATGTGCTGAACATGCCTTTCGATAAATCGATAAATCGATATACCGATATGTCGAAACAGTCGTGCTTCCAAGAGACTAAAAATAATATTACCGTTTCGCAGCAGGGCACAGGTTGCTCGACGGAGATCTACGGCTTGGCCTATCTGCGTGGCGATGACCATGTGGAGACCGAGACGCATGTATTCCATCGGGTAGGTGGCGGCGAGAGCAAACAACTGTTCAAGTTTGTGTTGGCCGACCGGGCCCAGGGTGCCTTCTATGGCGAACTGCAGATCGCCAAGGACGCGCAGCAGACGCGTACCGAGCAGGTCAACCGCAACCTATTGCTGAGTCGCGAGGCGCAGATGCGTACCCGTCCGCAACTGGAGATATATGCCGATGATGTGCAGGCCTCGCATGGTGCTACTACGGGCCAACTGGACGAGTCGGCGCTCTTCTATATGCAGCAACGCGGTATAAGCCGCGAGGTGGCCTACCGTATGCTGGTGGCCGCATTCCTGAAAGATGTACTGGAGAAAGTGCCGGACGACGAACAGCGTGAGCACTTAATGGACACGATTGATCGTGTAGTCGAGTAGGGCGAGCAGATCACGCCGCGCATCGCAGTCATGGAATACAGACAGAGCCTCTTCGGCCAGACGTTTGTGTTCCATCATTTTTTTATGCGCATAGCCAATGCCGTCGAATCGCAGTACAAAGGCCTTGATATCCTGTTCTGCCTCCGCGGCATCGATGCTATTGTCGTGAGCAACCAGGGCTTCCGTCAGTCGGCGTATCTCGGCAGCCTCACCCTCCGGCGCTCGCTGGAGCGAGATGATAAGCGGCAACGTGGCCTTGCCGTCACGTATGTCGTTCATCGTCGGCTTACCCAGATCCTCGGAGTCGGAATAGTCGAGTACGTCGTCCTTGATCTGGAAGCAGAGTCCCAACTGGTTTCCAAATTCACGCAGCGCACTCACCTGACGTTGGCTACCCGCTGCCGATTCGGCTCCGGCTTCGCAGCATGCTGCAAAGAGCCGTGCCGTCTTCTGCTCGATGATGCGTATATACTGCGCTTCGTCGATCCACATCGACTGATTCTTATGCAACTGGAGTATCTCGCCCGACGAGAGCGAACGTCCCAGGTCGGAGATGATACCCAGTATCTTGGTGTTTCTGACCTCGGCTATCAGTCCGATTACCTTGGCCAGCATATAGTCACCGGCCAGCACTGCCACCTTGTTCGACCAGTGCGCATGCACTGCCTCCTGGCCGCGACGGGTAGGCGAGTCATCCACTACGTCGTCATGCACCAGGCTCGCTGTGTGCAGCAGTTCCAGGGCTACTGCCGTGCTGATCGTCTTGTCGGTAATGCAGTTGCAAAGACGTGCCGCCTCGAGCACCAGAATAGGACGCAACTGCTTGCCGCGCTTCGCCGAAATATAGCGAAGCACGTCATTGAGCAGGTCTTGCTCAGCCGACAAACTGTCGGTGAACTTCCGATCGTAGGCGCGTAGCGCTTCCTCCAGACCCGTCCGTATTTGACGAAGCGTATCCATCGTTTTTTGCAAAATCGGGTGCAAAGGTACAACAAAAAAACGGAATGTGCAAGAAAAGTTTACTTTTTGTGTCAATTTTTCCACCTCTGTTTGCAAAAAAAGTAGTAATTTTGCACGTGATAAAGTATGCGAATAAATAATCACTATAATTTTTAAAATATGAAACAGTTCATGGACAAGGATTTCCTGCTGCAAACAGCTACTGCGCAGGAGCTCTATCACGAGCATGCAGAGCACATGCCGATCATCGATTATCACTGTCACCTGATTCCGCAGATGGTGGCTGAGAACAAGCGTTTCGAGTCGATTGCACAGATCTGGCTTATGGGTGACCACTACAAATGGCGCGCTATGCGTTCCAACGGTGTGGACGAACGTTTCTGCACCGGTAAGGACACCACCGACTGGCAGAAATTTGAGAAATGGGCAGAGACGGTGCCTTATACCTTCCGCAACCCGCTCTACCACTGGACCCACCTGGAGCTCAAGACCGCTTTCGGTATTGAGGAGCGCCTGAATCCTGAGACTGCACGTGCGATCTACGACAAGTGCAACGACCTGATCGCGAACGATCCTAAGTTCTGTCCGCGTGGCCTGATGAAGCACTACGGTGTAGAGCTGGTTTGTACGACCGACGATCCGGCTGACTCGCTCGAGTGGCACAAGATGGTTAAGGAAGATCCGACCGCAGAGGTACGCATGCTCCCGACCTGGCGTCCGGACGCAGGTATGAATATCGAGGCCGCTACCTGGAAAGCTTATATCGAGAAGCTCTCCGCCGTTAGCGGTGTTGCAATCGCCAAATTTGGCGATTTGGTAGATGCGCTCCAGAAACGCCATGACTTCTTCGAGTCGATGGGTTGCCGTCTGAGTGACCACGGTATTGAGGAGTTCTACGACGAGCCGTACACCGACGCCGAGATCAATGCCATCTTCGAGAAAGCGCTCGCAGGCAAGGAACTCAGCGCATATGAGATTCGTCAGTACAAGCACGCTTATCTGCATGCACAGGCTGAGATGGACTATGCTTCGGGCTGGACCCAGCAGTACCACTACGGTGCTATCCGTAACAACAACTCGAAGATGTTTGCGCAACTCGGTGCAGACACCGGTTTTGACTCCATCGGTGAGTTTACAACGGCAAAAGCGATGAGTCATTTCTTGGATGAGATGAATAGCGAAGGACACCTCGCAAAGACCATTCTCTATAACCTCAACCCCTGCGCCAACGAGGTAATCGCTACCATGCTGGGTAACTTCCAGGACGGTTCGGTACCGGGCAAGATTCAGTTCGGTTCGGGCTGGTGGTTCCTCGATCAGAAGGACGGTATGGAGAAGCAGATGATGGCGCTGAGTAACCTCGGTCTCTTGAGCCGCATGGTAGGTATGTTGACTGACAGCCGTTCGTTCCTGAGCTATCCGCGTCATGAGTATTTCCGTCGTACGCTGTGTAACATCCTCGGTAATGACATCGAGAACGGTATGATTCCGTACACCGGCTACGAGAAAGCCCGCGTTCAACAGATGGTCGAAGACATCTGCTACAACAACGCGAAGAATTATTTCAAGTTCTAAATGACTACGCATCCCCGCTTGCCTTTCAAAACGAAGGTGAGCGGGGAGTGGTTTGAATTTGAATCAATCATAGTATATGGGCCAATTTATAGAAGTTTTTGGAGTATCTATTTCCTATATTTTTTGGATGCTTATTTGTTTTGTGGAAGTGGCATTTCCGTTATTTGTTGTTGCTCTGATAATCAATTTATTGAGCATGCCTAAGAAGCAAAACGAATGGAAAGATATGCCATGCGCGAAAGATAAGATTGTTTATTATATTGTACTCATCATCTTCCCTCCAGTCGCTTCTTATAAATATGGAATAGGAAAAGCATTGATAACATTATTGGTGCAATTCTTTGGATTTATAGCAACATTCTTATTGTTAATCTTAACGCACAAAAAATGCGGTGTGAATATTGATTTTATATTGGGGATTGTTTTGCTCATTATTCTTAGTTGGGGACTTGGCATTTTATGTGCAACTGTTCAAAAGAAAAATCAACAAAATTTTAGAATCTCTAAGTGAAAGCAATCGGCATCCGATGGAGACAGTTGGTAAGAAGGTGGATGGAAGGAAGAGAGCGATAATAGAAATATCGATATATCGGGATATCGAAGGGGATTTGATAGAGGAAGCGGGATAGCGAAAGGGAAACAGGAGGGATGAGAAGAAACCGATATATCGAAATATCGAGAAATCGAGAAATCGAATAGAGAACCGATATATCGAAATATCGAGAAATCGATATATCGAAAAGGGGAAAAATCGAGAGAGCAGACAATAAATAATAATCAATAAAACAATAAAATACTATGCTGAAGATACGGCGATTTGGATATTTCTGGTTGAATACTTGGGTGGTAGCGAATGTTATTCAGTTGGCAACACAGGAGTTTTGCAAGAAGTTCCTGAACCTGAAGAATGACCCGTGCGGACGACAATTTGACCAAATGACACAAGCTGCACGTTCGGGTGTGGCAAATATCGCCGAGGGTAACTCGCGGCATTCGACCTCCAAAGAGACGGAGATGAAGTTGACCGATGTGGCGCGCGCGAGCATAGCAGAGTTGATGAGCGATTATGCCAATTGGTTGATGCACGCGGAACAGATACCATGGTCGGACAAATCGCAGGCATACAAACGTGTGTATAACATTCCTTTTGATCCGCCGGAGTACACGGATGATGTGATGCACGAGAGTAGCGCACATATATTGAAACAGAAACATAAATTCGATGAGTGGTTAGAGACGGAGGATTCGGTAGTGGCTGCAAATTGTGTGCTCATCTTATGTAACAGGTTGATTATGATGATTCAGAAGCAGATAGAGATGCTATTAGGAGATTTTAAGGAAGAAGGAGGTTTTACGGAGGCACTTACGGCAGAGAGGCTACAGCATAGAGCAGAGAAGAGTGCCGAGGAGAACGCGCCTCTATGCCCCGAATGTGGGAAGCCGATGATCAAACGGGTTGCGAAGAAAGGGGTTAATTCCGGGAAAGAGTTCTGGAGTTGCAGCGGTTATCCGGAGTGTCGCGGGACACGAAAGATATAAAACCGACATATCGACATATCGAAATATCGAGATATCGAAGGGGAACCGAGATGTCGATAAATCGATAAATCGAAATATCGAAGAGGGGAACGGCCGATATATCGAAATATCGAGAAATCGAAATATCGAAAGGAGGGCCGACATATCGAGATACCGAAATATCGATATATCGAAAGAGAACAAAAAAAGCAAAACAATAACTAACAACAATATTAACAATTTTAATTCATTTAACCTATGGCAAAGATCATTACTTTGGGCGAGATCATGCTTCGCCTGAGTCCGGAAGGACAAGATCGTTTCATTCAGTCTGATCATTTCCGCATCATCCCCGGTGGTGGT
>DFGU01000113.1:3119-8459 GCA_002371785.1 Bacteroidales bacterium UBA3742 | reverse complement strand
ATGGTCACGAGGCGTATCTGGTAACGAAGCTTCCGAAGCACGAGATTGGTCAGATTGCTGTTAACTCGCTCCGCCGTTACGGTGTGAAGGACGATTATATCGTTCGTGGCGGTGACCGCGTAGGTCTGTACTACTGCGAGACCGGTGCTTCGATGCGTCCGTCTAAGGTCATCTACGACCGCGCTCACTCGGCTATCGCTGAGGCTGATCCGAAGGATTTTGATTTCGACAAGATCATGGAAGGTGCAGCATGGTTCCACTGGAGCGGTATTACTCCGGCTATCTCCGATAAGGCGGCTGAGATCACCCGTCTGGCTTGCGAGGCTGCCAAGCGTCACGGTGTAACCGTATCGGTTGACCTCAACTTCCGCAAGAAACTCTGGACCAGCGAGAAGGCTATCTCCATCATGCGTCCGCTGATGAAGTATGTCGATGTTTGTATCGGTAACGAGGAAGACGCAGAGCTCTGTCTCGGCTTCAAGCCCGATGCAGATGTAGAAGGTGGCGAGACCAATGCCGAGGGCTACAAGGGCATCTTCGAGCAGATGATGAAAGAGTTTGGCTTCAAGTATGTGGTTTCGACCTTGCGCGAGAGCTTCAGCGCTACGTTCAACGGCTGGAAGGCTATGATTTATAATGGCAAGGAGTTCTATCAGTCGAAACGCTACGAGATCAACCCGATCATCGACCGCGTAGGTGGTGGTGACTCGTTCTCGGGTGGTCTGATCCACGGTATGCTCAAGTATCCGGGTGACCAGGCATCAGCTCTTGAGTTTGCAGTTGCTGCTTCGGCATTGAAGCACACCATCAACGGTGACTACAACCTCGTAAGCGAGGAAGAAGTACTTTCGCTTGCCGGAGGCAATGCGAATGGTCGCGTACAACGCTAAAGCGTAAGTACGAAGGATTGATGTACGATGTACGAGGGATTTACGATTTATATTTAAGTACGAAGGATAATGACGAAAGAAGAACTTAAAGAACGCTATCGCATATTTGCGTTGCGGATTATAAAGTTAGTTGATGCTATGCCCAATACGATTTCCAGTATGGCGATAGCCCGTCAAATCATTCGTTCGGGAACATCCCCATCGGCAAATTACCGAGCTGCTTGCATCGCAAAATCCGATAAAGATTTCCTTAATAAACTTAAAATGGTTGAAGAGGAAATTGACGAGACATCTCATTGGCTTAGTTTGATTATAGATAGCGGAATGTTACCAAAAACGAGAGTTCAGGATCTTTATGATGAAAGCGTTGAACTTCGGAAAATAACAACCAAATCTATATTAACGACCAAAAACAAGATGGATGCGTCAGAGCGAGATAAATCGTAAATATATCCCTTCGTACATCAATCGTACATCGTAAATTGTTAAATCGTAAATTTTAAATAGATGGCTAAGTTCGATAAATTTGAGGTGATGGCCAAGATTAAGGCCGCTCCGATGGTTCCTGTTTTCTACCACAAAGATGTGGAGGTTTGCAAGAACGTGATTAAGGCTTGTTACGAAGGTGGTGTACGTGCTTTCGAGTTCACCAACCGTGGCGATTTCGCACACGAGGTGTTCGGCCAGCTGAGCAAGTGGGTAGCCGTAGAGTGCCCTGAGTTGGCACTCGGTATCGGTAGTGTAGTAGATGCTCCGACGGCTTCGCTCTATTTGCAGCTGGGCGCTAACTTCGTAGTAGGTCCGTTGTTCAACAAGGATATAGCTGTTGTCTGCAACCGCCGTTGCGTGACCTATTGTCCGGGTTGCTTGACTCCGAGTGAGATCGGTCTGGCACAGGAAGTAGGCTGCGACTTCACGAAGGTATTCCCGGGTGATGTAGTTGGTCCGAATCTCGTGAAAGGTCTGATGGCTCCGATGCCGTGGTCGAAGATCATGGTAACGGGTGGCGTAGCTCCGGAGAAAGAGAATCTGGAGAAATGGTTCGCTGCAGGTGTTTACTGCGTAGGTATGGGCTCGAAGCTCTTCCCTGGCGACAAGGTAAAAGCCGGTGACTGGAAGTACGTCACGGCAAAATGTCAAGAATGTTTTGAGATTATTGCTAATTGTAGAAAATAATAATTAACCGAGATATCGAAATTTCGATAAATCGAGAGATCGAAAGATAAGTAGAGCGAGATATCGAAATATCGAATCTTTTAAAGAAAACAAAAATGAATGACGTTAAGAAAGCTGTCATGACCAACTGGCGTTGGGTCATGTGTGCGATGCTCTTCTTCGCCACTACGGTTAACTACATGGACCGTCAGGTACTGTCGTTGACCTTCAAGGAGTTTATTCAACCCGAGTTCCACTGGACCGACTCCGACTACGGAACCATCACCGGTGTGTTCTCGATCGCCTACGCTATCTTCTGCCTCTTTGCCGGTAAGTTTATCGACTGGATGGGTACGAAGAAGGGCTACCTGTGGGCCATCGTTATCTGGTCGGTAGGTGCGGTAATGCATGCAGGCTGCGGATGGGTGACCGAGCATATCGTAGGTGTAGCCGACAAGGCTGCGCTGCTGAATGCAACGGGAACTATTGCGGCATCGATATCGATGGTGAGTGTGTATCTGTTCCTGGCTTGCCGTCTGATCTTGGGACTTGGTGAGGCAGGTAACTTCCCCGCTGCTATCAAGGTGACGGCCGAGTACTTCCCGAAGAAGGACCGTGCGTTTGCTACCGCCCTGTTCAATGCAGGTGCCTCGGTAGGTGCGTTGGCCGCTCCGGCTACTATACCTCTGCTGGCTAAGAGTCTTGGCTGGGAGTGGGCATTCATCATCATCGGTGCGCTGGGCTTTATATGGGCCGGTATCTGGATCTTTGTCTATGACAAACCGACGGAATCGAAGCACGTGAACGAAGCTGAGCTCGAGTATATCCACCAGGATGAAAAAGATGAAGGAGTTAAGGAGTTAAAGAGTGAAGGAGAAGAGAAGCAGATGTCGTTTGCTGAGGCTTTCAAGCACAAACAGACCTGGTCGTTTGCGTTTGGTAAGTTCATGACCGACGGCGTTTGGTGGTTCTTCCTCTTCTGGGCTCCGGCTTATTTCCAGGATCAGTATGGCATCAAGGCCAGTGACCCGCAAGGTATCGCACTGATCTTCACGCTGTATGCCATCGTGACAGTAGTTTCGTTGTTTGGCGGCTACCTGCCTAAGATCTTTGTTGAGAAGCATGGTATGGAACCGTATGCAGGACGTATGCGCGCCATGTTGATCTTCGCCTTCTTCCCGCTGTTTGCACTGTTTGCACAGCCTCTGGGCGGTATGTATGGCCCGTGGGCAGTGGCTATCATTATCGGTATCGTAGGTGCAGCACACCAGAGTTGGAGCGCAAATATCTTCTCCACCACGGGTGATATGTTCCCGAAGTCGGCAGTGGCTACCATCACGGGTATCGGAGCGATGGCCGGTGGTGTAGGTTCGTTCCTGATCAACAAGGGTTCGGGTATGCTGTTTACGCATGCCGACAAGATGGGCGAAGCCTTCCAGTTCATGGGATTCAGCGGCAAACCGGCAGGATACATGATTATCTTCTGTATCTGCGCAGTAGCTTACCTGATCGGATGGATAGTTATGAAAAGTCTTGTGCCGAAGTATGAGCCGGTAGTGGTTAAATAATCAGTAGCGCGTACGCGTATAATAAAGGAAAGAACCTTGCTGATTTGGCAAGGTTCTTTTCGTTTATCAACTCTTGGCTGCTTACAGCGCCGCGAGGTTCTTCTCGTTCATCAGCTCTTTGCCTTCCGTTGTATAGGCGTAGTCGATGCGGTCTTGGAAATAGGTCTCCACTTTGCCTCTCACCACTTTCATGGTGGAGTTGACGAGGTGGTTCTGTTCCGTCCAAGCCTCGCCTAAGACAGCGATTGCACTGGGCAACCAAGCCTCAGGGAAGATACCATCTCTGGTTCCTCCCCGGCGGTACGAGTCCACTTCGCTTTGGATCTTGAGCAGCATACACTCCTTGCCTTCACGGGTCTCGGGGTCTTTGCCTTGCGACTTCGCCCAAGCCTGCAATGCCTCTTTGTTGGGCACCATCAGCAGGATCGTATAGGGGTCTTGGTTGTTATGAAGAATACATTGATCTACGTAAATACTGCCGTCGGTCAGCGAATCCTCGAATCCTTCGGGACTGTATTTCTCACCATCCGCGCGGATGAGGAGCGATTTGAATCGTCCAACTACCCACAGATAACCCGGGTGCTTTTTGGTGACGTAGCCCATATCGCCGGTGTGCAACCAGCCGTCGATGATAGTAGAAGCCGTCGACTCGGGGTTCTTCCAATAACCAGCCATGACGTTCTCACCTTTGATGACAATCTCGCCGCGTTCGCCGTCCGGCACGATGTTACCTTCTGCATCGCAGATCTTCAGTTCCAAGGGTCGCACGATGCGTCCGGAAGAGCCGAAGATTGCTCCGCCGGCGGAGTTGGAACAGATGATCGGCGTTGCTTCACTCAGACCGTAGCCTTGGAACATCGGCATGCCCACGGCGCAGAAATACCGTTGCAGCGCGATGTCCAACAATGCGCCGCCGCCCACAAAGAACTTCATCCTGCCGCCGAAATTATCGCGTACGGCTTTGAAGATCAGCTTGTCAAAGAGTTTCACCAGAGGGTAACGCCACGCGTTCTGCCATCCGCCGCGGTTCCAGTATTCGCGGTTATAAGCGATGGCGTTATTGAGGGCGAAGTTGTACAGTTTCTCCACTTTTGGGCCTTTGGCTTTGATGCCGGCTTCGATGCTCTTTTTGAAGTTACGCGCCAAAGCAGGCACCGAAAGCATCACATGCGGTCTCACTTCGCGGATAGCCACAGGAATGTTCTTCAGCGTTGCCATGGCTGTCTTGCCCACCGGCACGGTCGCTATCGAACCGCCGTACGACATCATCGTGTAGAATCCTGCGACGTGCGCAAAACAGTGGTCAAGCGGCAGAATGATCAACATGACATCGTCCAATTCGCATTGGATGACAGACGCTCCTTGCTCTACGTTCGCGGTGTAGTTACGATGGGTCAACAGGATACCTTTCGGGTCAGCCGTTGTGCCGGACGTGTAACTGATGTTCGCGTAGTCGTTCGGCCCGACGGACTTGTAACGTGCCTCAAAAGATGCCGGGTCTTTCGCCAGAAGCGCATCGCCCAATGCGATCACCTCGTCGATACAGATCTCTTTCTCCTCGTATGTCTCCAGCGGGTCAAAAACAATCACTTTCTCCACTTTCGGACAATCGGCGATGATCTTACGGATTTTCGGCAGCTGTTGCCCGGAGCACATGATAAACCGTGCGTCGGAGTGCTGGATACGGAACAGCAAATCGCTGGCTTCCTCTAACTTGATACTCAGCG
>DFGU01000113.1:0-3046 GCA_002371785.1 Bacteroidales bacterium UBA3742 | reverse complement strand
CATAGAGAATACCCAGTTCTCCGGTGACCCAAAGGTTGCGTCCCTGGCTGAGCAACGCCACACGTTCGCCTTTTTGCAGACCGAGCGCCATCATTCCGGCACCGATGCGGTGCGCAGCTTCGCGCGTCTCTTTGAAAGTGGTTGTTGTCCAAACATCGTCTATCTTCTCACGAAGAAACACATGTTCGCTGAATTTGTGGGTGTAGTGCTCCACAAAATCAATTATGGTCGGTTTTTCTTTCATTTTACCACCTCCGCCTCTTCAAATCCATTGTTCTTGTCCTTCACCGGCATGATAAGCATCAAAATAATGTAGAGAATCAACCCCGGGAAAGCAGCGCTGAACACGCTCAACGCCGCATAACAGACACGTATCAGCGTGGGGTCTATATCAAAAAACTCGGCGATACCGCCGCAAACGCCTGCCAACATCTTATTGGTCGAGCGGGTTAATTTTTTGTTTGCCATAATATAATTATTGTTTAATTTTTTCGTAATCTCGTGATCTCGTAATCCCGCTATTTCCCTACAAAAACTGTATCAAACTGAGAGCTGTCATCGCTTCGACAACAGGCACGGCGCGAGTGGCAACACACGCGTCGTGCCTTCCTTTTACGCCTGCTTTAGGCGTAGATGGGGTAGGTTTGAAGACGCAGCGGAAGACGATCTCGGAGCCGTCGGAGATACCACCGGCTATGCCGCCTGAGATATGATTGATGGCCGAGCCGGGCTGGGTAACGCCGCCGAAACCTGTGCCGTACTCAAAGCCCTTGCAGGCATTGATGCTCATGACGGCATAGGCCAGATGGGCCTGCAGTTTGTCGAAGATGGGTTCGCCGGTGCCGACGGGTAGTCCCGCAATGCGGCACTTTATGATGCCACCTATCGAGTCACCGTCTGCTTGATAACGGGCTATGGTCTCGCCAAACTTGGTGGGGTTGGTCTCGGCGCCTACTTGCACGAGCGAGGCTTGGATAGAGATGCCCTTGGCGGCCAATTCTTGCTTGGCGATACAACCGGCTACGACGCGTGCTGCGGTCTCGCGTGCGGAGGCTCTGCCTCCTCCTCTCCAGTCGCGAATACCGTACTTCTGCTCATAGACGCGATCTGCGTGTCCGGTGCGATAGGTATGCTTTAGATATTCATAATCCTCCGGCCGGGCATCCTTATTCCGAATAATAAAGGCGATCGGCGTACCCAAAGTAATTAGGTCACCTCCCGTAACCTGTAACCCGTAACCCGTAACTCCTGAAAGCCACTCGACCTCGTCGGGCTCACGCATTGCGCGAGATGAGACGCCTGTCTGATTGCTGATGCAGGTCTGACCCGGCTGAAGGCTCTTCCCCGCGCGCCGCTCCAACTCGGAGCGAATCAGCGCAAGGTCGATATGCAGTCCGGCAGGCACACCGTCCAAAACACCACCAACGGCGAGTCCGTGTGACTCGCCGAAGCTGGTGAATGTCCATGTGTCTCCAAAGGAGTTCATTGTGAGATTATTCTTGGGTGTGCTCAGCTATGAAATTATGGAAGGCACTAAGTATATTGATATGCGAAGGATGATCCTTGCGTATGAGAATACCGGAGAAAATATGGAGCACGCTGATTAATGGCATTTACGGAGAGGTTTATCATTGTGCTAAAGAGATGCCGTATTTTTGTTCATAAATCTCTCTGGCACGTGCTTCGAAAATTTTCCGCATGCCCACCATCTTACGGAGTGCTTCCAAGCGTTCTTCTTCTGTTTTGTAAGTGACAGTTTTCATAGTTGTTTTTCCTTTCCTCTCAATTCCGCTGCAAAATTACTACAAATTTTTCAAATTTGCAAGATTTAGACGTAAAAAATCAAAAATGCTTGCATAATTTGTGTTTTACGGCTAAAGATTGGAGTTTGTACAACAGTGCGAACGTAATTTCGAGGTGGGACGCTTGCGTGTCGGTGCCCTCGAAGTTACTCTTTTCGGGAATTTACCCCCCAAAAACATACCAAAGGCAGCCGTGAAGCTGCCTTTGGATGTTTTCTCAGAGACGGACGCGACTATTTCGCGACCATCGCGTACGTTACTGTAGGATGCAGGGTGTTAGTCACCGTCAACGCCGCTTCCGGGATTCGGGCTGATGGTAACGCCCGGAGCACCGGGACTTGCGGCCTGCATTACAGATCCTCCCATGAGGTTGACCGTAGTAACAGTCGGTTGATTATAAATCTTTTTCATATCTGATATTATTTTGCTTCGTTGTTTTCTAGTATTCTAGTTGACTAGTAGACTAGTTGACTATCAAAATCCTTTCCTATCTTTCCGAGCGGCGAACATTCGCTCTTTCACTCCGCCTTCTTCCAAGAACTCCGCTTCCATCTTCTGCAACAACGTCATCAACCCTTTATCCGTCTGAGAATCAGCGTCAGCGCTGTGTTGCAGAATGTCTCCTTATCCCATTTCTCGTAGTAAGGTGCGTAGTCCTCTACCTCATTATGCGTTGCGCAGAACTGCAGCATCTTGCCAAATCGTTCGTGCTCACGTGTCCATAATTGGAGGCGGTTGGATCGCAACTGGTCTTCGTAGTCCTCGCGTAACTCTTGCAGACTTCCGCGGGCCACATTGACCAAATGTAACCCCGTATCGGTAGATGTCATCTTATCCTCTAATCCCTCAACGATATTCTGCTTTCCGGAACGCGCTGCTTGCTGCATTTGACCGTACGTCCGGTCCGAAGGCTGGAGGTACTTGTCTATGTAGTAGATCGTCATATCGTATAGTATAACGCTCTTCTTGTAGCAGACCAAGTTGCGATATCCTCCCGGATGAATTAGAAACCCGCCTGGATTAAGAGTAGTCATCTCTGTTGTGATTTTTCTAGTTTGCTAGTTCTCTATTCTTCTAGTTGACTAGTCTACCGGTTGACTATCTGCGCCTTTTCGCTCCAGTTTTCCAGTAGACTAGTTGACTAGTAGACTATCTTATTTCACCAATTTACCGGTTGCATCATACATCTTCTCACCACGGAGGATGTAGAGCTGTCCATCGATGATCATCTTAACCGGAGTCTC
>DFGU01000112.1 GCA_002371785.1 Bacteroidales bacterium UBA3742 | reverse complement strand
AACGAGGCACCTACGCAGCCGAGGTGGTCTTGATCTACGTACGGCTCGGTCTTAAACTGGTCGATAGCCGCCAGCAGGTCGCGCATACATTGTCCGCCGTAGTCGCCGGATACCTGTTCGTTCCATGCGTTGCCGAAGCCCGGCAGGCCGCGACGGTTGGGGGCTACGATGATATAGTCGTGGGCCGACATCATCATGAAGTTCCAGCGGAACGACCAGAACTGGCTAACCGGACTCTGCGGACCGCCTTCGCAGTAGAGCAGCGTGGGGTACTTCTTATTGGGATCGAACTTAGGCGGATAGATGATCCAGGTCAGCATCTGCTTGCCGTCTGAGGTCTTCTGCCAACGCGGTTCTACGCGTCCCATCTCAATCTGGTCGTAGATATTCTTGTTCTCCCAAGTCAGTTGCTTGAGTTGGGCGCTATCCTGCTTGAGGTCCAGAGAGTAGATCTCGTTGGCCTGCTGCATCGAGTGGCCCAGGACGTATGCCTCGCTCTCAGTTAGGTCGGCCAGCACCAGGTCGTGCTGTCCTTCTGTCAGCTTGGTCATCTCGCCCGCAAGCGTCACGCGGTAGAGCTGGATGGTACCTTGCCAAACGGCCGTGAAGAGCAGGGTGGTATCGTTGAGCCATGCGTACTCCTCGACGTTGCTCTGGAGCGTGCGGGTGAGCCAACGCAGTTCGCCCGTCAGGCGGTTCTTAACCATCAGTCGGTTCTCGTCGCTCTCATAGCCGTCACGCTCCATGGATTGCCATGCTATCCACTCGCCGTTAGGCGAATAGCTGGGGTTGGTATCATAGCCACCGTTCGGAGCCGTCAGGTTGGTATGCTCCTGGCTTTCCTCTTTCGACTTTTGACTTTCGACTTCGAATAGATAGATATCGCTATTGGTGCTTACGGCGTACTCCAGACCGGTCTTCTTGCGGCAGGTATAGGCTATCTGATTGCCGTCCGGACTCCACGCCAGTTGCTCTACGCCGCCAAAGGGCTTCATGGGGCACTCGTAGGCCGTTCCCTCCAGCATATTCTGCGGATTGCTCAGTTCGGCTTCGCTCAGGTACTCGCCCTCAAACTCGATATTCAGGTCGCATAGGAAGGGTTGCGGGGCCGTCTCGGTCCACTCGTCCCAATGCTTGTACATGAGGTCCTGATGGATATGGCCGGTAGCCAAGGGCAGGTCGGGGTACTTGTCGGCGGTGGACGGCACGGTCTTGACTTGCTGCACCAGGATGATATGATTTCGCTTAGGCGAGATCAGAAAACCCTCGATATCCTTCAGCGTGCCCTCTTTCTGTAGTTCCTTGACGCCCTCCACCTCTTTGTCTTTCTTATTCTGACGCAGGTAGAGCTTGCCATCACGCAGATAGGCCAGGGTAGCGCTCTCGCCCAACCATATCGGGTCGGAACCTACAAACTCGTCCAGCACCTTCAAGTCGGCGCCGTCCATGATACGAACCCAAGTCGTGGAGCGGTTCTCCGCTACGCTATAGTAGCTCACGGTATAGGCTATCCGGCCGCTCTCGCGATCCACCTGGGCACTTCCGATGCGTCCCATGGCCCACAGGCCTTCTGCAGTCAGTCGTCCGCCCTCCAGCTGAATCTCCGGTTTCGTAATAGGCGCTTCGCCTTTTTTGCCGGTCAGTTTCTTTATTCCCTCGTGCGCACAGCCCGCGCCAAGCATACCAATAATGGCCATAATAAGTAGGTTTCGAAATGTTTTCATGTGTTCAACTTATAAAAAAACATGCAAAAGTACACTTTTTTTTGCATATATGCAAATTATTTCGTAATTTTGTGCACCGAAAAAATGAAAATAGCATGAAAATTCAATTCTTAGGTGCGGCACGTGAAGTGACCGGCAGCAAACATTTGATCACGACCGACAGCGGAAAACGTATCCTCCTGGACTGCGGTATGTTTCAGGGAAAAGGTATGGAGACCGACGCCATGAACCGTGACCTGGGCTTCGAACCCAAGGACATCGACTACGTCATCCTATCCCATGCGCATATCGACCATTCCGGCCTATTGCCCTATATCTACAAACTCGGTTTCCGGGGTGATATCATCTCTACGCCTGCTACGCGTGACCTATGCTCCATCATGCTGGCCGATACAGCCTTTATCCTGGCGCAGGATGTGCGCTGGTACAACAAGAAGATGGACCGTCTCCACCGTCCGCGTATCAAGCCGCTGTTCGACAACCAGCAAGTCGATGGCTGTATGCAGCATTTCGTGACGGTGGGTTACAACCGCCGCTTCCGCGTATGTGATGACGTGTGGCTCACGTTTACCAATTCGGGACATATGCTGGGTTCGGCTATCTGTTCGCTGGAGATCAAGGAGGGCGGCGAGATGAAACGTATCGCCTACACGGGTGATATAGGTCGCAAGAAGAGTCATATCCTGCGTTCGCCGGAGCGCTTCCCACAATGCGACTACCTGATCTGCGAGTCCACGTATGGCGACCGGCTGCACGACGAGGCGCTCGTCACGGAAGAGGAACTGCTGGGCGTAGTAGAGGCTACCTGTGTGTATAAGCACGGTAAACTGATCATCCCGTCCTTCTCCGTAGGTCGTACCCAGGAGATCGTCTATGTGCTCAACAAACTGTATAACGAGCAGCATCTGCCTAAGATTAATGTCTATGTGGATTCGCCGCTATCGGTCAACGCCACCCATATCTTCCGGATGTACGCCTCCGAACTGAACGAAGACGTACAGGACGTCATGCGCTTTGACGACGACCCGTTCGGCTTTAATACGCTACATTATATCACGGACATACGTGATTCCAAGGCGCTGAATACCAGCGACGAAGCCTGCGTCATCATCTCCGCTTCGGGCATGATGGAGGCCGGTCGTATCAAGCACCATGTGGCCAACCAGATATCCAATCCCAACAACACCATCCTCATCGTCGGCTATTGTACGCCCACCTCGCTTGGCGCACGTATCCAGAAGCCCGGCCTGCAATGGATCAGTATATTCGGTATGGATCGTCGTATCAAGGCGCATATTACCAAGTTGGAGGGCTTCTCCGGTCACGGCGACTGGCGTGAGATGACCGAGTATCTGACGGATAGTCTGGATGTGGAGCAGGTGCGTCGCGTCTTTGTGGTGCACGGCGAAGAAGAGGCACAGAGTGTATATCGTGACCACCTCTACGAAGTAGGCTTCCGCGGTATAGAGAATCCGGCTAAGGGCGAGACCGTGCTGCTGTAGAAAAAAGAGTAAGAGCCACCTTCGGAAAAGGTGACTCTTAGTCGGGTAGGCGAGATTCGAACTCACGACCCCCTGCTCCCAAAGCAGGTATTCTAACCGGGCTGAACTACTACCCGCTCGGCTTCGCAGAGCGGGTAGTAAATCGTTCGAGCGAACTCCCTGTTTGCGAAAGCGGCTGCAAAATTACTGCTTTTTTCTGACATACGCAAATTTTTGAAGAAAAAAGCGCATTTTTTAGTAAAAATAATAGCGATTTATGACATTTCTATCCGTTCTGCTTAGTGTGATGATGACCTTTACGGTCGAAACCAAATCGACGGTCAGCATGCAGGGCTCCTGGCCCTACGATATCGGCGTGGACTATGCGTGTACGTATCAAAAAGGTACCGTGCGCGCGGGCGACACGGCGACACTCCGGCTCAGCGGCCTGGAGAATATCATGCTGGAGCAGGTGCGTGTCTATCTGCGTTCCAATAAGTCGGCCGGAGCGGGACAACTGACCATGCTGGCGGATAATAGCATGCTCTACGAGACGAGCGGCACCTACCACGACTGGTTCGGCGAGTACAACAACGCCACGTTTCAGCCTATCGGCTGGACCGGCGAGAAAAAGCTACAAGACGGTACGCTCCGGATACAACTCATTGGCACCACCAATTCGCTCTATATCGAGCGTTACGAGATACTCTATTCCCAGCCGGCTGCCGAGGCGCATACCGTCACGCTTCATGCCGGCGACGACATCCGAACCCTCACAGAGACTGCCCCTGAAAGTGGGATTGTACTACCCACATGCGAACAACGGAACGAATGGTACTTCCTCGGATGGTCCGAAACCGATATCCCGAATCCTTCAACCGATAAGCCCACCTGCTACATGCCCGGAGAAACCTACTATCCGCGTAGAAATGAGACGCTTTGGGCGGTATGGAGCGATGTGGAACCGCCTACGGAAACACCTACCGTTCAGCCCGAGTCCGGCTACTACCTGCTGCATATACAAGACCAGTTGCTCTCCGGTATCGTGGAGAACGGATACATCAACCTCTTGCCCTACACCAACTACTATTACGAAGACCAGATCTACTACCTCGATTTCTCCTCAACCGACAGTACACTCACTATCCATAACTACACCTATAACAAGTATATAGGCTATGACTACCAACATACTCAACTGGCTAACAATAACTCTGTATGGCGCTATCGACTCATGCCGGATTCCAC
>DFGU01000111.1 GCA_002371785.1 Bacteroidales bacterium UBA3742 | reverse complement strand
GAGATGCTAAGTCTTGCGCAGCAGATGCGGTATGAGGAAGCCGGGGAGATGAAACGGAAACTGGAACTGCTTCATCAGTTCTGCAGCAAGACGATTATCTCGAATTCATCGGTAACCGACCTGGATGTATTTGGTTACGACGAGCAGGATCAGAATATCTATATAGCCATGCTGCATGTGCATAACGGCAGTATCGTGCAGGGGCAGACTGTGGAGTACCGCCGTCAACTGGATGAGACACGGGAGCAGATGCTAGCTACCGGAATGTACGAACTAAGACAGCAACTAAAGAGCACGACGCGGGATGTACTGGTGCCGTTTATGCCCGATGGATTCGATGAAACCTTGCGGATTCATATCGGCGTAACGGGCGAACGGAAGCAACTTCTGGAGTTGGCACAGCGCAACGTAGCGCAATATAAGCGGGATCGATTGCAGCAAGCCGATAAACTGAACCCTGATCAACGTGCTATGCGCATTTTGAGTGAACTGAAAGACATGCTGCATTTGCCGAAAATGCCCGATTGGATCGACAGTTTTGACAACTCGCACATCCAGGGAAAAGAGGCTGTAGCGGGTTGCGTGGTGTTCCGGAGAGGTAAGGCGAAGAAAAGTGAGTACAAACGCTTTATAATTCACGATTTCACCGGCTCTGACGACTATGCGAGCATGCGTGAGGTAGTAAGGAGACGCTACACCCACCTGATAGAGGACGGACAGGGGCTACCGGATTTGATCATTGCAGACGGTGGTATCGGACAAATGGAGGCTATCCGAGAGGTGGTGGAGAACCAATTGGGACTGAAGATACCGATAGCGGGACTGAAGAAAAACGACAAGCACCGCACCCAGACCCTGCTCTATGGTTTTCCGCCAAGCGAGATCGGGATGCCAATCACGAGCGATGTGTTCCGACTGATGGTGCAGATCCAGGATGAGGTGCATCGATTTGCCATCACGTATCACAAATCGCGCCGCAGCAAGTCACAGACAAGTAGTCAACTGGATGATTTACAGGGAGTTGGTGCTGCTACGAAACAAAAAATACTGCTTCATTTCGGTTCTATCCAGCGCGCTAGAAGCGCAGGGATAGAGGAATGGCAGAATTTGCTTGGAACTAAAAGAGGTTCAGCCGTTTACGAGCAATTATTGCATCAAATAACGCGCTGAGAATCGCATAAAATCGATGAACATGAGTACTTATACAATAAAAAAAGCAAAAGATGAAGGGCTAAAGGCGAACGAAGAGCGTCTGTTGTTGCTCAACGAGCATGGAGAGGAAGTCAGTGCGTTGGAAATTCTGAAAGCATGCGAACCGCATCGGGTGTTTGCCTTCGACGGACAAATGGGGGCAGGCAAGACGACGTTCATTCGTCAGCTATGTGAGGAGATGGGTACGGAGGACGTGGTGAACAGTCCGACGTTTGCTATCGTGAATGTGTATGACGTGGAGCGTCCGTACCAGGGCGAGGTGTACCACTTCGATTGCTACAGGCTGAAGGATATTCACGAGGCGATGGACTTTGGAGCGGAGGATTATCTGTATTCAGGCAACTACTGCTTTGTCGAGTGGCCGGACATCCTCTCCCCTATCCTACCCGAGGACACTATATGGATTCATATCACACCACTACCGAACGGTGACCGTCAACTGGTTTGCGACGACTCTATTGAATAGAAGATCGGCTGCGCTCAAAGTAGAAAGAACGCTGCGCTCAAAGACAAAAGCTATTTCGCTATCGAAACGATAAACAGAGAAAAACGATATAAATACCCTATTCTTACCGGAAAAACGCCGGAACGTTTGCATATGTCAAACTTTTGTCGTATCTTTGCACTCGAAAGTTGTGAAAAAGTATTCATACAACAATTAATATAAGTAACGTATTTGAGAAATGAAAGACATTTTTGATTTATCAGGTCGCGTAGCGTTGGTAACCGGTTGTTCGGGCGGCCTGGGAGTGCAGATGGCCAAAGCGATGGCCGCTCGTGGGGCGAACTTAGTAATCATAGCTCGTCGTTACGAGAAATTAGTAGAAGTACAGAAAGCCATCGAGGCTGAATATGGCGTCAAGGTGCTGCCGCTCCAATGTGACATTACCTCTACGGAAGCCGTGGATGCTATGGTGGATGAGGCGGTCAAGCAGATGGGACGTATTGAAATCGTGGTCAATAACGCCGGAACAGGAGCTGTAGCTCCCGCAGAGGATATTTCCGATGCGCAGTTTGAGAACGAGATGCAGATCGACCTGTTTGGTACGTTCCGTGTAGCACGCGCCGTAGCCAAGAAATCGATGATCCCGAATAAGTACGGTCGCGTCATCAATATCGCGTCTATGTATGGTCTTGTGGGCAATAAGGTTGCGCCCGCTTCGCCTTATCATGCCGCAAAAGGCGGCGTTGTCAATCTGACACGCGCTTTGGCGGCTGAATGGGGCAAATACGGTATTACGGTGAATACCATTTGTCCGGGTTATTTCATTACCCCGCTGACCAAAGAGACCCTCGAATCCGAGTATTTCGCCACCTATGCCAAGACCGTCATTCCGATGGAGCGCTATGGTCATGAGGGCGAACTCGATAGCGCCGTCGTCTTCCTGGCGTCCGACGCTTCTACTTATGTCACCGGCGTAGCACTGCCGGTAGATGGAGGTTATACATGCGTATAACGTATATCTTTGACTTGGGAGGTGTGCTCATCCAGCTGGATGTGCAGCGCTGTTTTCTGGCCTTTGAGAGACTCATGGGCGAGGACAACATGCGTGCCATCCTGGGCATGGATAGCCGTGGCGAAGGCGTGAAAGCCGTCAGCGTCGCTTCCAAGCAACTCATGGCTGATTTTGAGCGAGGAATGATCTCACCCGAGACATTCCTCACTCAAGTTCAGGGCTACTGCCATCCTGGGACAACAAAAGACGAGATCCTGGAGGCATGGATGTCCATGCTGGATGAACTGCCTAAGGAACGGTTGAAGTTCGTGGATTCGCTTCGTGCTAAAGGACATCCGGTCTATCTCTTGTCCAATGGCAACGACCTGCACTTCGATTTTATCAATCGCCGGTATGGTTTGGATAAGCATTTTGACGGCTTCTTCCTGTCGCAAAAGATGCACATGGCGAAGCCTGAACCACAAATCTTTGAGGCGGTACAAAAGGCTATCGGCCATCCCGAATCCGTCATTTTTATTGACGACATTCCGGCAAATCGTCTGGCAGCCGAACAAACCGTCCACTGGCAAACCTTTGAGAGCATCGATGCCTTGCAACAGAATCAAGAGTGATTAGGCATCTAGCACTAAATTCGCCAACATTTTTGTACATAAAATGCTATAGCTCATGGACATTTTTCTTCTTATCGTAGCCTTTGTAATGATGCTGATAGGTATTATCGGATGTATCGTTCCCGGGCTTCCGGGCGTGCCGATCGCCTATGTCGGTCTATGGATTGCTCAAGCTACCGGATGTATTGATTTCTCATGGCAGTTTTTGCTTATATGGGGTCTTGTGACGATTGTTATTTCGGTGCTTGATTATGTTGTTCCGGCCTGGGGCACGAAGCAGTTTGGCGGAACCCAATGGGGTGTATGGGGCTCTACGATAGGCATTTTTGTCGGGCTTTTCTTTGGGGCATTGGGTGTTATCTTAGGTCCGCTGGTTGGGGCTATCATCGGCGAATTATTAGCCGGTAAACAGCTCAACGAAGCCCTCAAAGCAGGCTGGGGTAGTTTCATCGGTATCCTCTTTGGCACGCTCCTGAAACTTATCGCCTGCGGCCTCATGACCGTCGCCCTAATCCAGGCTATCTGGTAATTTTCGTCCATTTTCCTAATTATAAAAGACACAAGGCGAAAGAAAGTTTACAACAAAAAACCTAAAGCGGACTAATTTGTGGCAGATAAATTTGCAGGAATTCAGAATTTTTTGTAATTTTGCACGCAAAATTAGTTAGACAGGCATGATAGAGGTTCAAGACATACATAAATCGTTCGGCGAACTAGAGGTGCTGAAGGGGGTGAATCTGCGCGTAGAGGAGGGCGAGATAGTCGCTATCGTAGGTAAGTCGGGCGCAGGCAAGACTACCCTACTCCAGATTATTGGTACGCTGGATCGCCCGAACAGCGGACAGGTAGTCATTGATGGTACGGACGTCTTCTCGCTGGATGAGAAAGCGCTGGCGCAGTGGCGCAACCGGCATATCGGTTTTATCTTTCAGTTCCACCAGTTGTTACCGGAATTTACGGCCCTGGAGAACGTGATGATACCGGGCATGATAGCCGGAGAGAAGCAGGCTGAATTGCGCGAGCGCGCAAAGAAACTGCTCTGCGAACTGGGACTGGCCGAGCGCCTGGAGCATAAGCCCAACCAGCTGTCGGGCGGCGAGAAACAGCGCGTAGCAGCTGCACGAGCACTCATGATGTCACCCAAGGTCATACTGGCCGACGAACCATCCGGTAGCCTGGACGAACAGAATAAACAAGAGCTGCACCGCCTGCTGCAACACCTGCGTGACCAGTACCGCCAGACCATTATCATCGTGACCCACGACAAGGAACTGGCTGCTATTGCCGACCGGGTGCTGGAGATACGAGACGGACGGATGGCGTAAAGGTTAATGGGTTATGGGTTATAGGTTATGAGAAATTTTAAGATATATATATTAGTGCTGGTGGCGCTGGGCATGATGGCGTGCCAGACGAAGCGGGATGTGTTTGCGGGGGCAGAGATGACGCCGCAAGAGGTAAAGATCGTGCGCTTCGACAGCGCCTTTGTGGGTGTAGATACCGGACGGCTGCAGGAGTCGGTTGCCCTACTCTACCGCAGTTATCCTAACTTCATGCCCTACTTCGTGAGCGAACTGCTGGGACTGGAGAATGCGGACAGCCTGGTCAGCGTACTACCGGCTTTTCTGAGCGATACGACGCTGGGTATACAACGTATGATACAGGACGAGCAAACCCAATTTGCCGACATCAGCAGCATTCAACGCGAACTGAACGAGGCCTTCACCCGCCTGAAATACCTATATCCGGACATGACCGTACCGGAGGTGTATCTTTACGTGTCGGGCTTTGTATCACCGATCTATTTCCCCAACGAGGAGATCATCGGTATCGGCGCGGATATGTACCTGGGGTCGGACTACCCCGCCTACGCGCAACTGGTATATGACTACCAGAAGCAGACGATGCGCAAGGAGTGCATGGTAGGCGATGCGGTGAGCGCGTACCTATTTCGCAAGATGCCGTTCAACGGTAAGCAAAACCGTCTGCTGGATCAGATGATCTACCACGGCAAAATTATGTACCTGCTGGACCAACTACTGCCCGAGGAAGAAGAGGACCAGATCATCGGTTACAGCCGCGAACAATGGGAGTGGTGCGAGGACCATGAGGGCGCTATATGGCGTAGAATCATGGACAAGCGCGACCTCTTCCAGACCGACCAGATGGTGCTGACCTCGTACATGAACGACGGTCCGTTCACCTCGGAGGTGTCGCAAGACTCGCCGGGACGTCTGGGTACGTGGGTAGGATGGCGTATCGTAGAGAGCTATATGAATAATAATGAGCAGGTGTCGATCCAGCAGTTGCTGGACAACGAGGATGCCCAAAACATACTGGAAAACAGCAAATACAGGCCATGAACAGAGAAGATTTTCCGATATTAAGCCAGACGGTACACAAGCAGCCCTTGGTGTACCTGGATAACGCGGCTACCAGCCAGAAGCCGCAAGCCGTACTGGACGCTATACAGGAGGCGTATACCCGCTGGAACAGCAATATCCATCGCGGTACGCACTACCTGAGTCAGGAGGCTACCCGTCGGCATGAACAGGCGCGTCAGCGCGTGGCCGACTTCATCCATGCCGCTTCGGCCAAGGAGATCATCTTCACCAAGGGTACGACGGATGCCATCAATATGTTGGCTTTCTCGTTTGGCGAAGCCTTTGTGGGTCCGGGCGATGAGATCGTAGTGTCGGCCCTGGAGCACCACTCGAATA